>SLDM01000313.1 GCA_007125255.1 Phycisphaerales bacterium | reverse complement strand
CATCGTTCATCTCCCACGGAAACGGTACCACGCCCTGGGGGCTAGTGAATGATTGTGGCGGTACACAAATGATACCGTACAAACAGCTGACGCAGGGAGAAAAGATTGAAGTGACGGAGTAACGAAGGGAAAGCGACGAAGCGACGAAGCGACGGAGGGATGCAGGGGGAACGAGGGGTGCCGTGGTCTGAGCGAAGTGAAGGCCACGCCGCGACTCGAAGGTCATCCGGATCAGGTTGAACGTGAATCGCGCAACCGCGTGGCACCCGCTCGAGCCGCTGCCGCCAACCCCTCCGTGCCTTCGTGCCTCTCCTCATCTCTCCACTCCGTCACTTTCCCTCCGTGCCTTTCTTGATGCCTTGATCCCTCGATGCCTTACCCCTTCGTCCCCTTTTTCTCGACTATCCTGTACCGCATGTCGACCGCATCGGTTTATCCCCTCGCGGCCGCTCGTGAAATTGCGGCGGATATCAAGCTCGCGCACAGCGTTTTTGCGCTGCCGTTTGCGGTTCTGGCGGCATTCATGGCCGTGCCGGGCAGCCACGAGGGGTGGCGCGGTATTGCCTGGTCTACCTTCGCCGGCCAGCTCCTGCTGGTCGTTCTCGCCATGGTCCTTGCCCGCACTGTGGCGATGCTCGCCAACCGCTACCTCGACCGGGAGATCGATCGCCGCAATCCGCGCACGGCGGGCCGGGCGATCCCGGCGGGACGTTTGACGGCACGTCAGGTCATCAGCGCGATCCTGCTGCTGAGCGCACTGTTCCTCGTGGTCTGTGCCGGGTTCGGCGCGATCTACGGAAACTGGTGGCCACTGCTCCTCGGCGTACCGGTTCTTGGCTGGATCAGCGCGTACGGATGGTTCAAGCGCTTCACCCAGTGGTGTCATCTCTATCTCGGTTCCTCGCTGGCGATCAGTCCGCTCGCGGCGGCGATCGCGATCAATCCGGCCGCCCTCGGTGAACAGCCGGCGCTGTGGCTCCTTTCGCTGATGGTGCTCTGCTGGGTTGCCGCGTTCGACATCATCTACGCGCTGCAGGATCTCGAGATCGATCGCCGGGAAGGGCTCCATTCCGTCCCGAGCCGACTCGGCGTTCACCGTGGTATGTGGGTGAGTCGGCTCCTGCACGCGGTCTCGGCCGGAGCGCTCGTCGCGGCCCTGTGGATCGATCCGCGATTCGGCCTCTGGTTCGGGTCGGGAGTGCTGTTGGTGGTTGCCCTGCTGGTCTATGAGCACGCGACGGTGGCCCGGTGGGGAACCACGCGGATCGCGCTGGCGTTCTTCACGGTCAACGGAATCATCAGTTGCACGCTGGGGGCGCTGGGCTGCCTGGACATCCTGCTCGGATGAGCCGGTTCGCCGGAAGGGGGGAGAAGAGTAACGAAGTGACGGAGTGACGAAGTAACGGAGTGGATGAGCGCGTCGAGCGAGCTCGGGGCGTCAATTGGTGAATGCGCGTGTAGGGCAGGTACCCGCTTCACTCTATCCACCCTGCATGCGCAGGAACCCAACCACGCCCCGGACCCCTCCTCCACTTCGTCACTTCGTCACTCCGTTACTTCGTCACTTCCCCTCCGGCTCTTCTTCCAGATCTTCCTGGAAACGAAGTCCAGGTCTTCCAGCTTCCCGAGGACGGCGGTGGCGATGTTCGTCAGGTGCGCGGCCACGCGCTTGTAATGCCGCGCGAGCAGCGAGTACGCAACCGCTTCGTGAGTCTTGATCGGATCACGATCCGCCAGAAGTTCTTCGATGATCTCATCGCAGATCTGACGCGTTTCGGAGGCGGTGCGGACAGCCTGTCGCGCGCGGTTCTCATCGGAGTCACGAAACGCCTCGCCCACCTCGCTGAAGAGTCCCGTGACCTGCTGGCGTACGTGTTCGATCCGGTCGTGGTACTTCGCGACGTGATATCCCTCCCGGTAGAAACGCCCGACTTCGAAGACGTTCTTGCAGTAGTCGCCGATCCGTTCGGCGTCCTTGGCGACGCTCATCAGCGCCAGGCACGTCGGCGCGTCCGGGCCGGGATTGATGGTCAGGTGCCGGACGATCTTCCGGCGGATCGACCGCTCGAGATCGTTGATCGACTGATCACGCCGGTACAACGCATCCTTGACCTCCTCGACGGTAGCGTCATTGCTGATCACCTCATTGGCGCGCACGAACATCCACTGCGCATGGTCGAGCATCTCGAGGAGCTCGCTGACCGCGCGGTCGAGCGGATGATTCCCGGTCAGTGCGGATAGGAGTTCTTTGAACATGACGGGTGCCTCCGGCGCCGGGTGAGCGGCTCCTGTGGACTACATGAAGAAGACTTCCGTGATGATCAGCCCGATGACGGGAATGACGATGAACACGGTGAAGAGGAAGATAAATGCGTAGCGTTTGGATCGCGCTGCCAGTCGTCCGTACCAGCGGGCCAGACCCATCGGAATGAATCGAAGCGGGTACCAGATGGCGGTCCCGATCAGGTTGAACATCACGTGGAAGAGCGCCACCGTCACCGCGGCGGAGACGGGATTGGCGGTCGCGGCGATCACGCCGGTGAACGTCGTCCCCAGGTTCGCGCCGAGCATGAACGCAAAGACCCGTTTCAGTTTGATCACACCCGCGCCGGCCAGCGGCACGATGAGACTGGTGGTGATCGTGCTCGCCTGCACCAGCACGGTGGAAATCACGCCGACTACGTACGAGGTGAAGTCATTGCGGAAGAAATAGGTGCGGAACAGCCCTTCGACCCGGCTCAACAGCGCGCCTTTCAGGTTCTTGACCATGAACACGAGCGCAATGAACATCAGCGTCAGGCCGATGATGGCGATGATGATCCCCTTCAGGAGAGGCGCATCGGTAAACACGCCGCCCATCCCGTCCACCAGTTTGACCATCGGGCGCGTGATCACCTTGACCGGACTGTTGGGATTTTCCACTTCCGGAGCGCCGATCAGGTCGGTGAGCCTCATCGCGGTCAGGGTGAGCCAGCCGCGGCCTTCCGGATGAAACGCGCCGGTGATCAGTTCCATGGGGAACAGGACGGCCACCGTCACGAGATTGAAGATGTCGTGCATGAGCGCCGCGGTGAACGCCCGGCGGAACTGTCGGCGGATCCGGATGTTGCCCAGCGAGACGATAACGCCGGTCACCGACGTGCCGATGTTCGCGCCCATGATCGCGAAGACCGCCGTGGCGAGCGAGATCTGTCCGGATGCGACGAGGGTGATGATCAGCGCGGTCGTGAAAGAGGAACTCTGCACCACCGCGGTGACGAAGACCGCGCCGAGCAGCGCGACGAACGGGTTGTCGCCGTGGGCGAAGATGCGCTGGAGCCAGTCGCCGGCATCGCCGACGTACTTGAGCCCTTCACCCATGATATTGATCGCGCTGAGAAAGAGATAGAGACACAGCCCCGCGATGATGCCGTGCTTCCACGCGCCGCGCTTCCGCCGCGCGAGCGGCCGGAGCGGGGATTCGTCGGAGTGTTGATTTTCGTCGGCGTGCTCGTGACTCATGCGGCAGTCCGGGAGGCGGGTCGCATGTCAATATCTCATTGAGTTCGTGTAAAGGTCCGCATGATACGGATCGGAGGCGGACGGTGTGTGATTCCGGACGAAAGAGTTGAAAATCGCGGTTTTTGATGCCCAAATCCCGACATGATCGGCGCGGACTGATATGCTGGAAGCTCCAATCTGACTGGGAAAGTCACTCACGATGAGCAAGCGCATGGAAGTCGAGCTCTACACCGACGGAGCGTGCTCCGGCAACCCGGGCCCCGGGGGTTGGGCGTACATCCTCAAGCACCCCGCCAGCGGGTCCGAACGCGAGGATTCCGGCGGGGAGGCCAACACCACCAACAATCGCATGGAACTGATCTCCGTCATTCGCGGGTTGGAGGCGCTCTCCGAGCCCTGTCGCGTCCGGCTGGTCTCCGACAGCCAGTACGTCCTCAAGGGCCTGGAAGAGTGGCTCGACGGCTGGAAGAAGAAGGGATGGCGAAATTCCCGGCGGGAACCGGTGAAGAACGTCGAGCTCTGGAAGCAGCTCGATGCGCTGCGGAAGAAACACGAGATCCGTGGTGAGTGGATCCGCGGTCACAACGACCATCCGGAGAACGAACGCTGCGATCGCATGGCCGTCGCGGCGGCGGAAAAGTTCAAGTGATGAGGCGCGAAGGCACGGAGGGCGGGCGGAGTAACGAAGTAACGAAGTGACGAAGTAACGGAGTAGGGGGGCGCATTGAGCGCGCCCGGGCGGGATTGGGTGGCAGCGCGCGACAGGGTGGGTAGACCGAAGGGGGGCCTGCTCGGAGCAAACTCAAACCCACCGGTTGCGTGTTCGGCGTCACGATGATCGTCGAGTCGGCGACCTGCTTCCGACTCGGAATGAAAGGCGGGCGAAGTGACGAAGCGTTCTTCCACTTCGTCGCTCCGTCACTTCGTTCCTTGGTCCTGCTCCGCGCTCTCCGCGTCCTCCGCGGTTCACTTCTCTACGCCTGAGTCAGAACCGAGATCCGGATCAGACGACGGTGGGGGACGACGGGGCGGGGATCGCGAGCGGGGCCGGATGCAGCTCGTGGGCGATCAGGTCATCGAGCGACTCCCGCTCGCGCACGATCTTCGCCTGGTCGCCGTCCACCAGCACTTCCGCCGGCAACGGCATCGCGTTGTAGCGGCTGGCCATGACCATGCCGTAGGCACCGGCGGTGAAGACCGCCAGCAGGTCGCCGCGCCGCACCGGCGGCAGAGGACGATCGATCGCCAGGAAATCACCCGTCTCACAGATCGGGCCGACCACATCGACCGGCACCAGCCCGGGCAGGGGCATGTCCTTCTCCCGGCGGTCCGGCACATGCTCCGCGCTGACCCGCGCGGGCCAGATGAAGTGGAACGCGTCGTAATGGCTCGGCCGCAGAAGCACGTTCATCCCGCCGTCGCAGATGGCGAACGTCTTCTCGCCGGAGCTCTTCACGTACAGCACACGGGTCAGCAGAATGCCGGCGTTGCCCATGATCGTGCGCCCGGGTTCGAGAATGATTTTCAGGCCGCCGCGCACGCGATCTTCCAGCAGCGGCACGATTTCACGCGCGTAGTCTTCCGCCACCGGAGACTGGTCGGTCGTGTAGTTCGCGCCGAACCCGCCGCCGAGATCAAGCATCTCGATGTCGATGGACTCCTCGCGCTTGATCTCATCCATCAGCGCAAGAACCTTGTGGATCGATTCCACGTACGGATCGGCGGAATAAATGGGTGAACCGAGGTGCAGATGGATGCGGCGCAATCGGCAATGTTCATCGTGGCCGTATCTCCGAAAAGCCGCCCGGGCCCGCTCCAGGTCCACGCCGAACTTGGTTTCCTTTTTTCCCGTGGTGGTGTACCGGTGCGTCCTGGGATCGACATCGGGATTGATGCGCAGGGCCCCGCGGCACGTGGCATTCATGCTCCGCGCCAGGGCGCTGATGTTCTCGAACTCCGCTTCCGATTCGATGTTGAACCAGCCGATGCCGGCTTCGATGGCGCGGCGGATCTCCTGGTCGGTCTTTCCCACGCCGGCGTAGACGCAGTCCGCCGCGCGGAGACCGGCCCGCAGCGCGCGGTGCAGTTCGCCGCCGCTGACCAGGTCCATGCCCGCGCCGTGCTCGGCGAGCAGGCGGCAGATCGACAGGTTGCCGCAGCTCTTGATCGAGTAGCAGATCAGGGGATCGAGGGCGGCAAACGCATCGCGCAGGCGCTGGAAGTGGTCGACGATCGTCTGCCGTGAGTAGACGTAGCACGGCGTTCCGGCCGCTTCGGCAATCGCTTCGGCCGGGAGGTCTTCGCAGTAGAGTTCGTTCTTCCGGTACGTGAAGGCGTCCATCGCCGTGTCCTTTCCTGAGCGCGGAGGGGATCGGCGATTCTAGCGAAGTTCCGTTGGGGCCGGTGGAGCGGCCCTTCGTGCGCCGGCGACGGCCATGAGTCCGCTGAGACTCTGCCAGGAGGTGAACCCCGTCATGGCGGCGAAGAGGGTCAGAAGCAGTGGATGCAGCGGGTGGGAGGTATCCGGGGCGAATCCCCACGCCAGGACGGTTCCGCAGCCGATTGCGCAGATCAATCCGACCACCGCGTAGAGCAGTTCGCCGAGGAAGGTGCTGGCAAAGACGACCAGCAGGCTGATGCCGAACCCGATGGCCGTCAGCCGCATCGTCCACATCATGACGATGGCGATCCAGTTCGGAGCGTCGCTGGTTCCGACCGGCCAGGTTAAGGAGAACCCGACGTATCCAAAGAGCAGCGCGCTCAGGAGCATCCAGAATGCGGCGCTTCCCCGGGATTCGCGGTGGCCATCCGTCATGAACCGTCTCTCCGAGCAGAGGGGTCGAACGGATGCATTATGGCAGGAGAAGATCGATCCGGCGAGCCGGTGCCGCGGTCTTCTCAGGACTGGTCCAGAACCGAGTGCCCCGGTGAGGTCTCGAAGTGGCTGGGGTAGAGCTTCGGCGGCATGCCGGCAAACTGGATTCCGATGTGGTGGATGCCATCGGCGACGTAGCGGCAGTGTCGAATGATGACCCCCACGGTCACGACCTGTCCGTCCGACTTCCTCATCTGCACCGCGCCGGCCTGGTCGGTGTGCACCATGCCGCGACTCTGGAGGCAGAGGCCCCCGGGCGAGATGTTGACGGCCTTGTAGAGGGCGGGCGGCTGAATCTTGCCGTCGGCGATGAGAACAAGGGCGACCTTGCCGGTGAAGGGCGTTCGTTCGCGTGAGCGGCGTTCGCCTTCCTCACCGACGCCGGCCGTACTCATCAGCTGATCGATCGTGGCGGCGGCTTCGGCGTCGACCGAGCCGGGGGGACGGACGGATTGCGCGCCGCCGCTTCCCCCGCTGCTCTCCGGAGCGCTCTCCGCGGCATCATCGGGCGCCGCCTCGGTGTCGCGGTTTATTGTTGTGCGCGATTCCGCCATGATCCGGGTTCCACCTGCCCAACCTCCGGTCCGGCCCCTGGCCCAACCTCCGGCCCAACCTTTGGGCAAGCGTCGGTCCACGGACCTTTGTCTGTCTATTCATTGCTGCCGTTCTGTCGATCGGCCCATGAGCCTCCCGTCTCAAGCGGGGCTGGAGATTCCCCTCGAAATACGGGACGAATGAAGCCCGAAGGGGGTGGGAGGCTCGGTCCGATATCGGCTCCGGTTGCGGCGGACCGCGGTTCGGGAGTCCCGACCGTCAACACCGCGTCGACCTGTCCCATGAGCACCAGGCACGGCCTTTCTCGGCCGCTGGTTGTCAGCAACGGGTATCAGCAGCTGGCTATCAGCTTTGGCCGTCAGCTCTGGAACATCAGACCGTCGATTCCATCGGCGGGCAGGTACAGAAGAGATTCCGGTCGCCGTGGGCTTGGTCGATACGGCCGACGTGCGGCCAGAACTTCTGCTGACGGAGCCACGAGGCGGGGTACGCCGCCTGTTCGCGCGAGTAGCCGTGCGGCCACTCGTCGGCGATCACCGCCGGGGCGGTATGCGGCGCGTTCCTGAGCGGGTTGTCCTCGCGGTCCATCTCGCCGTTCTCGATCGCACGAATCTCTTCCCGGATGGCAATCAGTGCGTCGCAGAACCGATCGAGTTCCGCCTTGGTCTCGCTCTCCGTCGGCTCGATCATCAGGGTCCCCGCGACGGGCCAACTCATCGTCGGGGCGTGGAAACCGTAGTCCATAAGGCGTCGCGCGATGTCATCGATCCTGATCCCCGCGCTCTTGTCGAAGGGCCGGCAGTCCACGATGAACTCATGCGCCACGCGTCCGGATTTGCCGGTGTAGAGCACATCGAAGTGTCCTTCGAGGCGCCGGGCCATGTAGTTGGCATTGAGAATGGCGACTTCGCTGGCGAGTTTCAGGCCTTCGGAACCCATCAGGGCGATGTAGACCCAGGAGATCGGCAGGATGCTCGGGCTGCCGTAGGGAGCCGCGGCGAGCGCGCCGATCGCCTGCTCACCGGCGGTCTTCGGCATGAGAACCGGGTGGCCGGGCAGGAACGGCTTGAGTCGCTCGACCACGCCGATCGGCCCCATGCCCGGGCCCCCGCCGCCGTGGGGGATGCAGAACGTCTTGTGCAGGTTGAGGTGGCAGACGTCCGCGCCGAACGCGCCGGGCTTGCACAACCCGACCATCGCGTTCATGTTCGCGCCATCCAGATACACCAGCCCGCCGTGCTCGTGCACGACCTTACAGATATCCCGAATGTTCGTTTCAAAGACGCCGTGCGTGGACGGGTAGGTGATCATGATCGCGCCGAGCCGGTCCTTGTATTGCTCGGCCTTCCCGGCCAGGTCATCCATGTCGATGTTGCCGTGGTCATCACACTTGATCGGCACCACGCGGAAGCCGGCAATCACCGCCGAAGCGGGATTGGTGCCGTGCGCTGAAAGCGGGATCAGGCAGACATCGCGGCCGGTCTCGCCGCGCGATTCGTGGTACGCGCGGATGGTGAGCAGGCCGGCGTACTCACCCTGCGAGCCGGCGTTGGGT
>SLDM01000081.1 GCA_007125255.1 Phycisphaerales bacterium | reverse complement strand
CGCCCACCCCTTCGTCACTCCCCCTCCGTGCCTAATCCCGAGGCAGCAATCGCATACTCGTGAGGCCGATGGTGTCGTCGCCGGGGGCGAGCAGGAGGTAGGGCCAGAGCTCTCCGTAGGTCAGTCGGGGCAGGAGCGTGCCGCGAACCATCTCCGCCCGATCGTCGGGATCGTTGAGGTTCTGCCGGTAAAGACCGCTCTCGGTGGTGACCGCGGCGTGGTCGGCCGACTCCAGCAGCGCGAAGATGGAACCCCGCATCAGCACGATCAACTCCTCGCCGCGACGCTCCAGCGGCCTCCACACGCACGCCCGCCCCGCGCCGGGATGGAAGAAACTGATGTGATCGCGCGTGGACGCGAAGAGGTCCGGCGAGGTGACCTGGCCGTTCATGGCCTGGTACGCCCCGAAGATGTTTCCTTCCCGGACCAGGTTGAGCTGCTGCCGGGTCTGGCGGAAGGAAGCGGCATCGCTGCCCACGCCGTAGACGAAGTTCATCCGGCCCGATTCGCTGACCGTGATCACGAACAGGCCGTTACCGGTCGGCGCCCAGGTGGGCATGACCCAGTCGAGGTTGTCATCATCGCTGAGGACGAGTTCCTGCCGGCCATCCCAGATGACCAGTTCAAAGATCTCGCTGTAGGCACTCCGGCGCGACCACGCGATCCGCCCGTCCGCGCCGAGGACGGCGAAGGCGTTGACCGCATCGTCCTGGATCAGCCAGGTGATCTCACCATCCACCCAGTCCACGAACCCGAGCCAGCGGCTGCCGTCGTCGCGGGGCGATTCGATCAGAAACCCCCGGTCGTTGACCGACCGGCCGAGCAGCGCGTCGGTTTCGACGGTGGCGACGTACTCAGCGGTGCGCGATTCCAGGTCGAGTTCAAAGATATCGATATCGGTGCCGAAGGGCGGTTCGGCATCGGGGCTGGCGATCAAGGTATGCCAAGTCGGTGGGATGCCGGTCTGCGTGGCGATGTACGTGCCGCACGGGCTCACCAGCGGGAGGGAGAGGTTGTCGTAGGGGACCGAGCCGCGCGGCAGCAGGTTCGCCCGTACCCGCATCGCCCGGACCGACCCGATCGCCTGCGGTGGTTCCTCCGCCCGGGCCGGGTCGATCTCCACCGACGCTTCGCGCTCCGCCTCGGCTCGGGCTTCGCGCTCGCGATCACGACGATCGGCCTCGGAGTCACGCGGGGCGGTTCGAACCGGCGTGGGCCGCTCGCCGCGGGCTTCGCGCCGCCGCTCGGCGCCTTCCCGTTCGGCCCTTTCCCGTTCAGCCCGTTCCTGACCGGGCTGCTGCTGGGTTTCCCGCTGGGATTGGCTCTGGGACAGCTGGCGCTCCCGTTCGGCGGCCGCGGCCCGCTGCTCGGGCGTCAACCCTCCGGCGGCCCGCAGCGCGGGATCCCGGTCGTGGGTGAGCGGCTCCACGCCGGTCGTTTCGCAGCCGGTCATCACGCCGGCCCCGCAGAGGACCCCGAAAAGGGTCCCCCGAAGCAGGGCTGCCCGCAGCCCCCCCGTCCACCGTCCGCCCGTCCCCGGCATCTTGGTCATGGCCCTGGCGTTACTCATTCGGATCAAAGGTGTCCCGTTCGAGCTGGTTCTGCTGCTGACTCTCGATCGCCTCATCCAGCGACGGGCTGGGCTTGATGAGCGTGCGCGGATCGACAATACGGTCGCGAATGTCCTGAATCTCCCTGGCCTGCTCCTGCATCGGACGCGCGAGTCGACGCAGATTCTCACGCTCGACGATGTTGAAGTTGTCCTCGTTCTCCGAGGGGTTGTCGACGACGATCGGCGTGATGAAGGCGATCAGCTCCGTCGTGGTCTTCTGGTTCTCACGCGAGGTGAAGATCTCGCCGAGCAGGGGAATGTCGCCGAGGAAGGGCACCTTGCGCGTGATCTGCGACTCGGAATCCTTGAGGATGCCCGAGAGCACGATCGTCTGGCCGTTCTTCACGATCAGGTTGGTCTGCGTGGTGCGGCGGTCGATGATGAAGCCGCCGAAAAGCGTCTGACCCGGCACGATGCTCGAGAGTTCGAGATTGATCTCGAGATCGACATCCCGTTCCACGGTGATGCGCGGCCGCACGTTGAGCTGCACGCCCACCGCCCGGTACTCGAACGATTCGTTGACCGTGCCGATGTCGGTAATCTGCGTGTTGGTAATGAAGGGAATATCCTGGCCGTCGAAGAAGACCGCTTCCTGGTTGTCGGCGGTGAAGACGCGCGGCTCCTGAAGGATGCGAACGTTGGTCTTCTGCGCCAGTGCCTGCAGGGCGAGGTTGACCGAGAAGTTGAAGTCGAGCACCGAGGCGGTGAACGCTGAACCGAAGACGTCCTCCTGCGTGGTGTCCACGCCGAGCGAGCCGCCGACACGGTAGTCGGGCAGTCCGCCGCCGAGAATGGTGTCGGAGTTACTCAGCCGCAGACCGAAGGCAAGTTCGTCGGTGAGGACGACTTCGGCGATGACGGCCGAGATCATGACCTGCCGACCGGGACGATCGAAGTACTCGATCAGGTCGACCACCGCGTCACGGTGGGCCGGCGGGGCGAGTACGGCAATCGCGTTCTGGCGGACGATCGGCACGACGCGGACCCGTCCGATGATCGACGACTCGGGTGTCATGTCTTCCGCCGGGCGGCCGCGCTGCCAGGGGAACTCGATGTCGGCGCGCTGGCCGTTGTCGCCGCCGAGGCGCTGCCCGCCGCCACCCTCGCCGGCGGCGCTGCCGATCGACTCGGCGGTCAGGCCGGATGCCGGACGGGGCAGTCGGACGCCCGCCCCGGCTTCAGACAGGAGCGCGTTGAGCTCCTCGGTGAGTTCGACGGCGTTGGCGTGCTTCAGTTCCACGACCACCGGCATCCCCACGTCGCTGGGCTGATCGATCCGGGCAATGATGTCGTCGAGGAAGTTGAGATTGTCTTCGGTCTTGCTGAGAACGACGATCTGGTTGGAGTCCGTGTACGCCTCGATGCGGTAGAGACCGCCGATGATCTGGCCGACATCCGAGCGGCCGCCGTTGCCGGCGCGTCCGCCCCCGCCACCGCCGGCCCGCGTTCCACCGCCGCCGCCGGCGGGGCCGCCGACGAGCAGTTCGCGCAGCAGGTCACGCACCTTGATCGGATCGGTGTGTTCGAGGGTGTAGACCTTCGCGCTTCCGCTGGGGCGGGGCAGGTCCCAGTGATCGTTGATGAGCATGGTGATCTGTTCGATCATCTCCGGATCGCTCTGCACCGTGACCGTGTTCTGGGGGATGTTGACGGTGAGCCGCATCTCCACGATCGGGCCGGTCGCGACCGGCGTGCCGGTGGCCTGCTGGCCACCGCGCTGCTGCTGCTGACCGCGCGTGCCGCCCCGCTGCTGCGGCCGCTGCTGCGTGCCCGGCGCGATGACCGTCGCGCCGCCCCCTTCAAAGAGATCGAAAATGTTGTCCGCCACCTCATTCGCATCGGCGTAGGCGAGGCGGAAGGTGGTGGTCTCCACCGTGACGTAGTTGTAGTCCAGTTCGTAGATCAGCCGCTGCACCTGCTGGCAGAGGCCGATGTCACCCATGACGACGATCTGGTTGGAGTTGGAGTCGACCGAGAGCCGCGCGTAGTCCGGGATCACTTCCTGGATGCGCTCGCCGATGCTTTCGGCATTTGCGTTCTCAACCTGGAAGATCTTGATGATGATCGTGCCGCGGTCAGTCCGGTTCAGAATGTCCTGGCCCGCATCGAAGACGGGCAGGTCGACATTGGTGATGATCGTGTCGAGCTGATCGAGGATAATGACGTCTTCCTTCTCAATGACGCCGACACCGTTGAGACGAAACGCGGTAAAGAGCAGGTCGAGGGCGGCTTCACGGGAGACCCATTCGTCGTTGACGATGGTGATGCGCCGGCCGCGCAGAACCTGCAGGTTGACGGGCATCACGACTTTGCCGGTGGTTTCAACGATGAAGGGGATCGTCTCATCGACGCCGACATCGTTGAAGGCAAGCTTCACCATGTCATCGCGGGGCGGACGACGGTTGGGACCGTTGTCGCGGGAGAGGCCGCGATTGCGGTCGGGTCGGGCGTTGCCGTTGCGTTCCCGCGCCTCGCGCGGGCGGTTCGCATCGCGGTCCGGCTGAGCGCCGTTGTCAACGACGGTGGGACTGGGGTCGCGCGGTGCCGGCCGATCGTTCTGCGCGAGTGCATGGGGATTCGCCATCACCCCCAGCAGTGCGAAGGGAACGACGAGAGACCACGGAGAGCGGGCCGGGAGAATCGTGCGCCATGTCATCGGGAAGTCCTGATTCATCGGGAGAGAAGTCTTGAGAAGGCAATCGGTCTGGTCCCCCGAGTCAAGCCCCCGGCGGGATCTGGAGAAGAACGGTTCGAGCGGTGCCGGCGGTCCGGCGCTGGTCTCCTGATCTCATCGGCGGACCCGGCCGCCGGAGGACAATGAAGGGCCCTGATGAGATGGAGCGTGATGAAGCGTGGTGAATCGTTGCGGGCAGATGCGAATCAAGGCGTGCAGAAGCAAAGGGAAGTGCGAAAGGAGAAAAACGCGCCGTTCATGCCCTGGAAGTACAGTTCAGCGGGCTATCGCGGCGTTCCGCGGCCCCGGTCCCGTTCGGACGGTCGGGCTCGTCCGTCGCCGCCGCCGCGCTGCTGTTCGCGCGGCTGGGCTTCGCGGCCGCGGCCGGTGTCGCGCTGCGTGCCCCGCTCGGGCTGGCGACCGCGATCACTTCCGCGGGTGGGGGTCGTCCGGCCGGAAGGACGGCCGGTCACACGGCCATCGTCCTCGCGCGATCGGCCGGTGCGGCGCACCCGTTCCTCGCCGTCCTCCGTGCGCGTGACCAGCCCCGGAATCTGATCGCTGTCTTCGCTGGAGACGACCGATTCACTCTGAATGCCGGGCATGCCCCAGGTGAAGAGCGGTACCTCGTACTCACCGCCGCGGTGGCCGAGCGTCACGGTGCGGGGCGAATCGATATCGATCACATGGACGCCCAGTTCGGCGTGCCGGCTGCGGACCGCGACGCGCACCATCGGAATCTCGTCATCGCCGGTCCGGAAGTAGACCTCATTGCCGAGCACGAAAAGAACTTCCGGCCCCTCGTAGGTACTGGGTGGCGGCGGCGGCGGTGGTTCCACGGGCTCTTCCGGCTCATCCACATCGTCATGTTCAACCTCCGGCGGATCCGGCTCGGGCGGATCGACCCGCGGCGGATCCGGTCGCGGCGGCTGCGGCCACGGCTGCGGCGAGTAGAAGATCGACCGGCCGCTGAAACGCTCCCGGTAGATCGTGCTCTTCTCCTGGTGCTGATCGACCAGGCGCGCAAACTCCTTGCCGGGATCGTCGTCGTTGACCCGCGGGCCGAAGAGCGCGCCGACGAACGACAACGCCGATCCCGCCAGGATCAGGACGACAATGAGAATGGCGACAACGCTCGAAAGCAGACTGGCGTTGATGGACTGACGATCAATCATCAGGCGCTCCTCCGGCTCTGGCCGCCCTCGGTGGGAACGACCCATCCCTCGATGGTCATGCGCACGCCGACACGTCGGCTGCCTGTGCGGTTGATGGTGACATCCCGGATCACGGAAACTTCCGGGCGTGATTCGAGACGGGAGATGATCTCGATGGCATCGTCCGGCGAGGCCTGGAAGCGGACATCGCCGTTGATGATCTGGGCCCGCTGCCCGCCGGTCACGCTCATCAGGGCGCTCCCGCCGAGATTCCCGCCGAAGCGGATATTGAAGCTCGGGTTGCTGACCGAGAATTCCTTGAGAAGTTGATCCCACGCCCGACTGAGCTGTTCGGCGCCGCTGTCGGCGGGCGGGGGAAGCTGGACCGGGCCCAGAGCCTGGACGGTCTCACCGACACCGCGGATCCGGGCGTTCAGCCGCTCGGCCTGTCGCACCTGCCGCACCTGGTTCTGGATGCGCTCGGACTGCCACGCCCATTCCGAAGAGACGGGCCGGATCCCGTAATCCCAGATTATGAACAGCGCGAGCGCGACGCCGGCGACGACGGCAAACTGCATCACCCGCGAGAGATTCTGAAACTGCTCGGTGAGTTCGTTCAGCCGGTCGCTCATCGGTCACCTCGCATTCGGTCCATCAGCAGATTGAACTCCTTGGCGAACTGCGCGTGCAGTTCATCGTTGCCGCGGTTGCGGGCATACGTTCGCGCCTGGCTGACGCGGACGAGACGGTCGCGTACTTCCGCTTCGCTCAAGGCCATGATCTCCTCTTCGCTCATCGGATCCGGAACATCGAAGGATGCGGGCATCCGCGTATCGGTGGCGCCGGGGTCGGCGGCATCGCCGAACCGGCTGCCGGTGTCGCCCGGTTCACGGCCGCCCGTCCGGCCGCTCTCCCGGCCGGCCTCGGCCCGGCGGTCATCCGGATCACCGGCCGACCCACCGGGCCGCGGGTCGCGGTCCGATGCCGTCCGGGTTTCGCCGGGGGGGGTGTCGCCAGAACCCTGGACATCGAATTCCGGTACCTCCACGCCGCCGGCGACCGTTTCGCGCTCGGTCTCGGGGGGCGGTCCAAAGCGGCGGACCCGCAGCGGTTTCGTGCGGAAGTCGCGATCTTCATCGTAATCCACATGGCGGTTCGGCTGCTTGAGCCGGGCCGACAGGTCGAACTCAACCGCCCCGTAGGCATCCCGGTCTCCCCAGCGGAGGGTGATACTTTCAAACACGCCGGAGTCGATCAGATTGGATTGCATGATCGTGACCAGTTCGGTTGCGCTGGTTGCGCCGTCGGGCGGAAGGGCGCGGCCGGAGACGGTGAAGGTCTGCTGCTGCGTGATACGCATCTGCTCGAGCTCGATGCCTTCCGGCGTGTTGGCGGCAATATCCGAGAAGATCTTGGTCACCGACCAGCCACTGCGCTCCAGTTCGCGGTAGACCTCGATCTTGTCCTGGGTCAGGTTGACCGCGGCGAGACGATCATCGATGTCGCTGTAGCGCCACTGGAGCACGGCGTACTGCAGTCCGTTGAAAACCATCGTGCCGAACATGAGCAGGAGAACGCAGGCGATGACGGTCACGGTCGCATGCTGCGGTGTGCTGAGCGCCGCGACGGTACGCCGGAGAATCGAAGGCCTTTCCTTCGGCGGATCGTCTTCCATCTGGGTGAGGGGCGCAAGCGTCCCGGCGCGGGCAAGGGCGACGCCGACGGTCACGCCGTAGGTCGACCACCATCCTTCGGTCTGGGCTTCGGTCTGGTTGCCGAGACGGCCCATGCGGGAGCGCGCCTGGTCGATCACTTCCTGCGGCGCGAGCAGGCGGGCTTCACCCGGCCGGATGCCGCGGATCTTTTCTTCGGTGTTGCGAACGATCTCCTCGACGAACGCGGCGGAGTGATCGTGGTTCAGGGCGGTTTCCGCCAGGGCGCGGCCGATGCTCTTGCTCCAGAGCTCATCATCATCGGCATCCTCACGCACCGCACGGAAGGTCGCGCCACCGGAGTGCGTAAGCGCCATCGCGATCGCGCCGGGCTCCCGGTCGACCCACATCAGGGGACGGGTGGGGCGAAGTGTGCTGAGCAGGGCGGCCAGGCCGGCGATATCCGGCGCCCAGGAGATGCGGCGGCCGGTCGGCGGCGCCGCCACCTGCGCGGACTCCGGCCAGGCGAGAATGAGGCCCGCGCGTCCGGATTCTCCCCGGCCGGCGGGGAGGACGGCCATCGCAAGGCGATGGGCCGGGGCGATGCCGAAGAGATGCGCCTCGGCCTGGAGCCGCAGGGCGGGTTCGAGCTGGTCCTCCGCGGCGTCGGGAAGCTGGCAGGTTCGGCAGATCACGGCGGAGGCGGGCAGGACGCCGATCACCTCGCTGACCTGGTACTCATCGAGCCATCCTTCGAGCGTGGTGCCGGGATCGAGCGGGAACTCCCGGACGGCGATGAGCTCCGGAGCCCGGCCGCCGCCCACGATCCGGGTGATCAGGCCCCGCCACGACCGGCCCGCGCGATGCAGAATGGCATACACGTTCGGGTCGCGTGTGGTCTGGGACGGGGGATTCGTCGTTGGCATGGGTTTCGGTTCCTTCACGGGTCCGCTTACTGTTCACGATACTCGAGGATGCGGATCGGTAGAGTCGAACGATCGACCACGACAATGATTTCAACTTCTGCCCCGGAACCGTGACTTCGGCCCTTGGCGCTGATCTGGTAGACGTTGCTGGATGTGGTGAAATAATCGGCAAGCTGCAGCATCAGTTGCTCATCAATCTCCGGAATCTCGAGCAGGGGAACGAGACTGGTCAGGCCCTCCGGACGGGCGGACCGAAGATAATTGATCTCATCGGCGACAATCGGGTCCGCTTCGTAAAGCTCGAGCAGATCGCGAAGAAACTCTTCGCGCACGGTGTTGATATTCATCTTGCCCGGGCGGGTCTCCCACGTCTCGTGCATCGTCAGCTCGCGGAAGACCCGGGCCAGCTGCTCGTCGGTCAGATCCTGCAGATCGGGGTTGAAAGGCTCTTCGCCGGGGTTTCCGCTGTTATCGATGTGAGAAATCGGGGTCAGGTAAAGCTGGTTGAGATCATTCTCCTCATGCTCGCGGCCGAAGCGGATGATCGCCATCGCCTGCAACTCTTCG
>SLDM01000112.1 GCA_007125255.1 Phycisphaerales bacterium | reverse complement strand
CCGGGCGCTCAGCACCGACCCGACCGGGCGGCTGGAGAAGGAGATCGCAGCCGGCTTCCCGCACCTGCCGGCGGGCTGCTTTATCCGGCTCGAACGGGTCGCCCAACAGCATGTGTTGGAGAACGTGCGGCAGTCGCTTACCCTTCGCCGGCCGCGGGTGGTCAGCGATCTGCGCGAGCTTGGCCGCCACTTTGGTCGAGCACCGTCGATCCGCGAGGCGCTGGAGTACCTCGACACCTCACTCCAGAAACTGCTCACGCGAGGAATGTGGTCACGTCTCCTGGCCGATGCGGGATTGATCGATCGGGTCGAAGCGCCGGATGAGGGCCGTCTGGCCAAGGGGCTGCAGCGGCTGGCCCACATCGACGATCCACAGCAGATTCGATTCCTGATTCAGCACCTCGAAAGCCCGGACGATCAAGGCCCGCTTGAGCAAGACCCGGATGAACTGACCAGGCGCCGATTGGCGATGCTGCACATTACGCTCTGGGCCCAGGATGGCCGGGCCATGACCCTCGCTGAAGCCGATGCGCGTCTGCGCGCAAACCCATCCGCACTGAACGACCTTCGCGCCATCCTCGACTATCGCCTGAAGCACACGCACACGAGGCCGAAGGAATTGCTGCCCGATCTGGCCGGACCGCTCGCCCTGCACGCGGAGTACACACGTGATGAGATTCTCGTTGGTCTGGGTCACTGGTCGATGCAGCATCGTCCGGACTTCCGCGAGGGGGTGCTCCACCAACGCGAGCAGAAGGTCGATGCGTTCTTCATCACACTGCACAAGACCGAAACGCTCTACTCGCCGACGACGATGTACGAAGATTACGCGATCAGCGATCAGCTCTTTCACTGGCAATCGCAGAGCACGACCTCAAGCGATTCGCCAACCGGCCGGCGGTACATCCGGCATCGCAAGCTGGGCTACACGCCGCTCCTCTTCGTACGGGAACACAAGAGCCGCGCGAAACAGGCGGCGCCGTACGCCTTTCTCGGCCCGGCCGATTACATGTCCCATGAAGGCAGCCGCCCGATGAGTATCGTCTGGCGTCTTCGCACACCGATTCCGGCCCGGCTGCTCCGTACCGCGGCGGGGTGAGAAGAGCGGGGGAGGGGGCGGTGCGCCCGGGACTTTCATGACCGCGGCCGGTAGCTAAGCGACCCAAGCCGCCCCGGCGGAGACCGCTCAAAGGTCGATCGCACCCTGGTTCCGGGCCCTTTCGAGAGGGCCACTGACCTCTCTCTGACCTCGAGGGACCTCGCCCCGTCCGGCGCTGAGGAGACCTTGCTTGCCCACCGGTTCAGCTCGTGGCGGCGCCGGCGAATCTCCGCACAACGACGCGCCGGTCGGTGCGGATGACGGGGACTGTTTCTAAGTCTCGTTGGATCGGCACCTTCCGGATCGCATCGGCGCCCGGGCCGCTTGGCCGGAACCGGGGAGGGGCAACCGCCTGTCGACAGGACATGCCGGCAGAGGACGAATCAACTCATCTCCGGGTTGCTGCTCTCGCGGGTTTCTGAGAAGCCATGTGCCCGTTTCCGTTTGCACGTCGCGGGTGTCGGGATATTCTTTTTTTTTGACATCGGCAGTGGTGCCGAATGTGGGTTTCAGCCCGCGCCGGGTCGTTGACCGAGGTGCGACGTGAGGGAGCGGGCTTGAAATGGGAAAAAGGAGGTGTTCGATGTCGTACCGAAGAATGAATGTTGTTCGGTCTTTCCAGGTGGGTCTGTGGTCGTGCGCGGTTCCGCTCGTCTTCGTTGGGGCAGGAGCGCTGGTCGCGACTGAAGCACATGCGCAGTCCGTACCATGTGAGCCGGGCATGCTCTTCTGCGACGATTTCAGCAGCGGGGTGATTGATCCGGATCGGTATGAGGTCTTTGGCGGCGCGACGATGTGGATCGAGGACGGCGTGCTGATGGTGCACATGCCCGACGACGAGAGTGGGTTCCGGGTCAACACGCAGGACTTCGGCGCACTGCCGCAGGTGTTCAGGGTGGAATACGAACTTATCGGTGAGTTACCCGTCGGCGGGATGCTCAGCATGGACGTTCAGGGGAGGCACCCCGGCTTCACGGAGGAGTTCGGGGTCTCCGGCATGTCCGTGTGGCGCCCATTCTGGAACCGGTGCATCTTCGTCATTCGAGACGCTGAGGAAAACATTGTGGGTTGCATCGCGCCGCCGCAGAGAGGACATCCGAACGGGAAGTCCTGTAGTGAGTACCTCGGCGTCTCTCCGGGTGACGTGTTTCCTGCTCGACAGCTTGAGTTTCAGTTCAGCAAGTCAACGGAAGATACGAAGAATCGTCCGAAGGGAACAACCCAACTGCGCACGATCATCTACGATCGCCCGTTGCCGAAACCAGAGCCGCCATCGGACTGCTGTTTCCCACACGACGGCATGGGTTGCGACGATCCCAAGTGTGTCAAGCTGGTCTGCGCCCTTGACCCGTTCTGCTGCGATGTTGCCTGGGACGGTCTCTGCGCACAGTTGGCATTGGAACATTGCTTCTGGCTCGTGTGCGAAAAACCCAAGGAGCCAAAGGAGGATCCGCGAGAGGTTCTCCATAGTCTCAAGCGGAACGTGCTCCCCACTTATTGCCACACTCAAGAGTTGGGCCAGTTCGAAGCAGGGGTGACGAATACGGACGGTTGGACGCTGAAGTACCTCGGCGATCGCCATGAACAAGATGATGCCGCCCTGGGCGACTGCTATCCAGTCCCGGACAAGGGCGACCGCGACGACGACAGTAGCGGTGAAGGCGGGTTGGCTGGCGCCCCGTCGGGCGCAACTGTCGCGATTCACCACTTTGCCCTTCTCGCGGCGCCTCTCGAGTCGCCGCCACCGCCGTCCGTCGAGGTGGATCCTGCGATCGTCCACCCGGGTGACGTCATGACCATCTTGATCGACACGAATGTGGTCACGCTCGGACCCGATGCGACACTTGACATGGGACCGGACGTTCTCGTTCACGAACTGACGATTCTTGGTCCAGACGCCGCCGAGGCCGTTATCGAGATTGACCCGCGAGCCAGCGGAGGGGGGCGGTTCGGTCTGATCAGTTCGGGCGATCACTTTGACTTTGTGCCCTTTACCATCGAGACGCCATGCCCTATCGACGTCCCCGACAACCTGCCTCCCACCGTCGCGATCGACGCGCCGAATCTCGTGAAACCAGGTGAGGAGTTCACCG
The DNA here is from genome assembly GCA_007125255.1 of Phycisphaerales bacterium. Taxonomy (GTDB): domain Bacteria; phylum Planctomycetota; class Phycisphaerae; order Phycisphaerales; family SM1A02; genus SKZB01. Next base: position 5,401 of record SLDM01000112.1, on the reverse strand, counting down.
TCAACACGCTGTGGGACGATCCGGATGATCTCTTCATTCGCGCGGTTCTGGTGGTGTTCGAGGAATCCACCGACGAAGAGTTCTTCAGCACCGACTTCTTCCACCTGTTTCCGACGCATCCCGATCCGGTCGAGATGTCCTTCACCGTTCCCGGTCTGCCCGCAGGTTACTACCAGATCTACGCCGTGGCCGACGACGGCCTGGAGTGGGACGTGCAGTACAGCCCGCTCTATGTCGCCGATACCGCGCCCCCGTGTCCCGCGGATCTGACCGGCGACGGGAACGTTGATGTGTTCGACCTGCTTCAGCTGCTCACCTGTTGGGGATCCACGGTTGCCGGCTGTGAACAGGCCGACCTCACGGAAAGCGGCAGCGTGGGCGTGTTTGACCTGCTGGAACTGCTCGCCGACTGGGGACCGTGCCCGCAATAGCGGGACGGCCCGAAGCGTCGATGCCATCCACTGACCGCATCGCGCAACCCATGGAATGAGAGCAACAGCCGCGGGACAAGTGCCCGCGGTTGTTTTCTCTCCCTGCACCGAAGAGAAGCACTGAATCGTCTATGATCACTTCGGGCCGGTCAGACCGATCACGGCGCCGCGCGGTGAAGCGAGGCCCCTGGGTTCCCGGCGTCCCGTCGTCTCCGACATTTGCGCTTCCACCGATCTCCTCCGCCGCCCGCCCGTGTCATGCCCACGATCTCCGACAACGCTCTCTGTATTCGGCGGTGGGACTACTCGGAAACCTCTCAGACCGTCAGCTTCTTCACCCGTGAGCACGGCGTCCTGCGCGGCATCGCCAAGGGCGCGAAACGGGAGAAGGGCAGCTTCTCCGGCGGGGTCGACCTGCTGACCCGGGGCCGCCTCATCGCCATCACCAAGTCCGGACGCGATCTCGCGACGTTGACGCAGTGGGATCTGGAAGAGCTCTTTCCCGCGCTGCGCACTTCGCTGGCGTGTAATCGTGCCGGATTGTATCTCGCCGATCTCGTGCACCATTTCCTGAACGACGCGGGTCCGGAGCCGGGCTTCTTCGACGAAACCCTGGTGGCGCTGCGGGCGCTGGAGGGCGAAGCGTCGGCGGCGCAGGTGCTCGTGACCTGGCCGTGGCGACTTCTGCACGTGGCCGGTTATCGGCCGGAACTGGCGCGCGATGCGGAGACCGGTGGTTCGCTGGACCGCGGAGCGGAGACATTCGGCTTCAGTGCCCAGGCGGGGGGGCTGGTCGCCGACACGGGCACCGGGGATCGCTGGCGGGTCCGGCGGGAGACGATCGAACTGTTGCGTTCACTCGAGGCGGGTGACGAGGCGGCGCTCAAGAAGGCGGATCGGGTCACGCTGCAGCGGGCCGGGCGACTGCTGGCCGCCTACCTGCGCAGCATCCTCGGCTACGAGACCCCGGCCATGCGGTGGACGTTTCCGGACGTACCCGCGTAACCGGACTGTTCTGACCAGGATTCCTGAACTCTCAGGTTAACCCCCGGTACAGCATGGCCGATCGTACACGCAGTAGCAGCAGATCGAGCAGGGGCGGCTGTCGCCCCGTCAGGTTGTGGCTGACGCCACGGGTGGAACCCTACGGAGTGCTTCCGCTTGCGTCTCAGGGATTCCGGGTTTTTGTGGTGAACGTGTCAGCGTGCGCGTTGACTCGATCTCGATAGCCCTCGATGCGGAAGTGAACTCGATGAACTCAACGACACTCGATGCCGTACTGCATAACCCGCGACTTCCGTCGCTCCCGGCCGTGGCGCTCGAGTTGCTCGAGATGACCGCGCAGCCGGATCTGGACATGAAAGAGATCGCCGCACTGATCGAAACCGATCAGGCGCTGGCGGTCAAGATCATTCGCACCGTCAACTCGAGCTATTACGGGCTGACGAAACCCTGTTCCAGCATCAACCAGGCGATCGTGTACCTCGGGTTGAATGCGGTCAAGACGCTCGCGCTCGGCTTCTGCCTGGTGGAAAGTGTCGACGGATCGGAGAACGTTGAGTTCGACTATGTCAGCTACTGGCGCCACGGGCTGTATTCGGCGGCGGCGGCCCGGCTGATCGCGCGGGCCAATCGAGCCGGTGAACCGGATACGGCCTTTCTCGCGGCACTGGTGCAGGACATCGGAATGGTCGCGCTGCACCGGGCGTTCCGCGATGTGTATCTGCAGGTGATCGATCTCTCCGCCGGCCGTCACTGCAGACTGCCCGAGATCGAAGAGCGATCAATCAGGATCACGCACCCTGAGGTCGGCGCGGTGCTGGCCGAGCGGTGGAACCTGCCGGCGGAACTGGTGGCGGTCATCAAACATCACCACGACTCGGAGCACGCCGAGCCGGCCCACCGGGAACTGGTCCGTATCGTCGACATGGCCCAGCGCATCTCGCAATTCGTGGCGATGGAGGACGTGACACAACTCAAGAAGCTCCGCAAGCTGGGCCGCGATTGGTTCTCGCTCACCCCGGATGACATCGATTCGATTCTGCACCAGACACAGGACATCGCGCACGAGCTGGCACAGCTCTTCAAAGTCGATGTGGGTGGCCGACATTCCGTCGAACAGTTGCTCGCCCGCGCGGAGTCGGAACAGATCAAGAGCCAGGCCGCTGAAGCGGCCCAGCGCAGCGGTCGGCCGAAATACATTCCCGCCATCGGTGACGACGCCCTCCTGGAGAAGAGCGGGCAGTCACCCTCATCACAGCAGCGGGAGGCCGCCGAAGAAGTAGCCGCCCCGGACGCGCGTCCGTCCACGCAATTCGTTGGCCTGTTCATCTGCACCTGCCGGTCCATCCGTGTGGCGGAAGGCGCGAGCTACGTACAGAAGGTCAAGGGGACCGATGCCCTGCGCGAGTCGTTGGAACGCGCGTTGATCTCATCCGTCGCTCAGGACTGCCGGGTGACCGCGGTCAACCAGGATGAGATCGGATTCATCATGAACGAGGAGAGTTCCTCGAAGCTGGTGGAGTTCGCGCGGCAACTGCAGCAGCGGGTCCAGCAACTCACCGTCCGTATGGTCGGGGTGAGCCCGACGAGCGCGGTGCACGTGACGATCTTGCCGCACATTCGCGTGGCGGTCTGCCCGCTGCCCCACGGGGTCACGCAACCGGATCGAGACATGCTGCAGCGTCTGCTCACCGCGGCGCGGAACATCTGTCCCGAGCAAGCCGAACCGGTTGGATCGGTGATCCTGCAGAAAACCAATCCCGACCAGATCGCGCAGGCAGCGTAGCGCGGCTCCGGGTGATGAGCGCAGCGCTCCGTGCGATTGCGATCTACCGTCACTCCGCGCGGGGCTCAGTCACGTCGTGCGGGGCACGAGGCGGCCCGTCACCAGGGGCTTCAGCGGATACGCCTCCGCGACCGTGCGGAGATCGCTCAGCGTGACCGCGTTGATCCTCGCCAGCTCGTCTTCGAGCGAACGATACTCGCCGAAATACGTCCAGAGCTGCCCGAGCCGCCGCATGCGCCCTCCGGGCAACTCGCCCTGCAACGTGGTGCCGGTCGCGACCTTGCTGCGCACGCGCTGAAGATCGTCTTCGGTCAGCGACCCGATGATGCCTTCCATCTCGCGCTTGATCGTCGCTTCCACTTCGTCGAGGTTGGCCGGATCGCAACAGGCAAAGGTGAGCAGATCGCCGAGTCCGTCCCGGCCGTCGTACTGCGCCTGGGCTTCCTCGGCGAGACCGGTTTCGATCAGGGCCCAGTAGAGTCGTGAACCGTCGGAGTCGCCGAGGATCTGCCCGAGCATGCTCATGGCGTACCGCTGTTCGTTGTCCAGCGACGGTGCGGGGCTGGCCATCAGCAGGTACGCGCGGCTGATCGACTCGTGTTCGAGCGTGAACTCGTTCGGCGACGGGATGAATTTCGGTTGCTCGCGCCTTGTGTCCGTGCGCTGCCACTGGCCGCAGTGCTTCTCAATCAATTCGATCATCCGCTCGAAGTCGACCCGGCCCGCGAGGGCGACGGTCGTGTTGTCCGCCGAATACCGCCGCTGGAAGTACTCCAGCATGCCGTCGCGCGGCAGTGGGCCGATCGTTTCCGGCGTGCCCAGGACCCGGTGCGCGAGCGGGTGCTGATCGTAATACACCTCGAGGGCACGCTCGTAGAGAATCCAGAACGGTTGATCCTGGTACATCGCGATCTCTTCCAGGATGACATTCTTCTCCGCATCGAAGTCTTCCTGCCGCAGCGCGGGGCGCAGGATGTCGGAAAGAATCTCTCCGGCCTTCGGCAGTGATTCGGGAAGTGAATGCGCCCAGAAGGCGGTGATCTCGCTGCTGGTGAACGCATTGTGATCCGCGCCGATCGCATCGAATTCCTGGTCGACCTGCTCGGCGGTGCGGTTGTCCGTCCCCTTGAACATCATGTGTTCAAGAAAGTGGCTCACGCCCATCATCTCGGGTGTCTCGTCGCGTGCGCCGGTCTTGACGAAGAATCCCATCGCGGCCGTATGCGCTTCGGGCGCCACTTCCGCCACGATGGTGAGACCGTTGGAAAGGGTGTGCTGCTTGAATTCAATCGCCATGCCCGCAGTGTAGGGCGGGACGGTCGAGTTCGCGCGTCAGTCCGCCCGGCGGAAGAGGCCGCGGATGCGCAGCACGTCCGGCCGCTTCTCATCCTCGAACAGGCACGCCTCGCCCTCGGGTTCCAGGCCGGCCTCGCGGGTCAGGTTCGCCAGGTCATCGAGCGTCAGGGCCCAAGGCGGGCCGTCCTCCGGCGCGATGGGCTCGTGCGCGCCGCGACAGATGATCAGGACGTGTCCATGCCGGGCGGGGAGCGTCGCCAGCGGCCGGACGATCGTGGGCCTTCGATCCGGCGGCACCGCCTGAATCGTATTGATCTCGACGACGAGATCGAAGCGGTGATGCCACTTTGACGGCAGGTCGGTCAGATCCGCGACGTGATAGCTCTCTGCATGGGCCGGGTCGAGCTCGCGGGCCCATTCGATCGCTTCACTGCTGCAGTCAAACGCGACGACATCGTACCCCCGGCGCATGAGTTCACGCGCATCATCGCCGAGGCCGCATCCGACGACCGCGACCCGCCCGCCGCAGCGGATGAGGGAAGGGGCGACGTGATTCAGCCAGGTCACCAGCGCGCGATGGGGTTTCTGATCATCCCACGGAACCCGCGCCGGATCACGGTGCGCTTCGGCATAGATGGCGTCAAAGTCGACGGGCGAAACGGCCGGTTGTGTCGAGACTGCCATTGCGGCGCCTCCTTTTCCCATGGACGGGCCAGCTGATGCCCCAGCACCGTCCGGTCCTCCCTCCCCGGCACAAGTATAAACCTCCGGCAGCCGGGGGACAATACTCGAGGCCAGCGTTCAGGGTATTCCGAATGGAGGCGCCGAGGCGTCAGGGGACCAGGAGGGGGCACCACCCGCTGTTTCTCCATGCCTGGATGCCTGG
>SLDM01000513.1 GCA_007125255.1 Phycisphaerales bacterium | reverse complement strand
TCGAGAACCAGGGTGACTTTCGCTTCGAGAACCGCACCGCGGCCGTGGGCATCGATCACACCCGCTGGGCGCTCGGCGTGGGGGTCGGCGATCTCGATGGCAACGGCTATGACGACCTCTACGTGGCGTGTTACGGCCCGAACGTCTACTTGCGGAACACCGGTGACGGCACCTTCACCGACGAGACGGAACGCGCGGGGCTCGGCTCACCCGGCTGGAGCGCCAGCATCGCACTCGGTGATCTCAACCGGAACGGCTTTCTCGACATCTATCTCGTCAACTACCTGGTCTATGACACCGAGAATCCCCCTCCGCCCTCGATGTTTCTCGGGACGGAAGTCTTCTCCGGGCCGCGCGGCCTCGACGGCAAGCCGGATCGCCTGTTTCTGAACAACGGTGACGGCACCTTCACCGATGCGACGAAGGAGTCCGGCATCGATCGCGTGACCCCTTCGTACGGGCTGGGGGCCGTGATTCTCGACTTCGACGGCAACGGTCTTCCGGACATCTACGTCGGCAACGATTCGATGGCCAACTTTCTGTTCGTGAACCAGGGCGACGGCACGTTTGTTGATCGCGGTCGCCTGAGCGGAATCGCCAGCAACGGCGAAGGCAACCACCAGGCCACGATGGGCATCGCGATCGGTGACGTCAACAACAATCAGCTTCCGGATGTTTTCACGTCCAATTTCTCCAGCGACACCAACACGATGCACGTCAACGTCGGCGGGCTCTTTTTCGAGGACCAGACGACGCGGCGCGGCCTGGGACTGGTCAGCCGGCCGTATCTCGGCTGGTCCTCCGCCTTCTTTGACCTCGACCACGACGGCCGGGAAGAGCTGCTGGTGGTCAACGGCCACGTGTACCCCGACGCCACGCTGGCGCAGATGGATTCGGAATACGAACAGCCGCCGCTTCTGTTCAAGCGACCCGATCCCGATTCGATTCGATTCGAGCGCGTGACGGATCGCTCGGCCGGAGAGTGGCTGTTCACGCCGCGCCGGGACCGGGCGATGGTGTTCGGTGATCTCGACCGGGATGGCGATCTCGACATCGTCGCCGGCGAAATCAACGGCTTCGTGCGCCTGTTGCGAAATGACGGCCCCAAGCACGGTGGCTGGCTCATCGTGCAGTTGCGGGATGAGCGCCCGGAGATCGGCAATCGCCGGGGCCTCGGAAGCCGGATCGAGCTGATCGCGGACGAACTGCACCAGACGCGATGGATCTACAGCGGCGGCTTCATGTCGGTCAACGCGCCCGAAGCGCACTTCGGCGTTCCGGAGGGAACCGCGCTGGAGAACGCGATCCTGCGGATCACCTGGCCCGATGGCACGAGGCAGGAGCGCCCGCTCCGTGATGACGGCTTCGACCGAATCGTCACCGTGACCCGGCAGCCGTAGCCCCCTGCTCCGAAGGACTTTGCCCTCTCCCCCCCCGCCGCCCTTCGTCGCTTCCCCAAAAGCGTGACCCCGAACCGAGGTCCGGGGTCACAACCGGGAAATGGAGGAAAAAGAAGTAGCAGCACTGGGTCCGATTCAACGCGAACCGGAAACTGGGTCATCGTTCATAGGTCAGGGGTCAGGAGTCAGGGATCACGAAACGCGACGACGACGGGTGCCGAAGAGTCCGGCGACGGCGAGCAGGGAAAGCGCCGCGGGAGCGGGAATCACCGCGTCCTGGAAGATGACGGCCTGCAGGCCCGGTTCCATTCCGCCGGCAAACCCCATGGCAAAGACGGAATAGACCGTGCCGGCATCGAGGGTGATGCCCGCGAGATCGAGCACCACGTTGTCGGTGCCGGCCACGCGAACCTCGAGGTCGTACGTTCCGGCGTCCAGCGAGAGGTAGTCGCCGACGTTGGTGAAGGAGATGTCGGAAAAGAGAACCGGTCCGCCTCCGGCCACGGCGATATCGACCGCCGGAGCATCCGGTGAAGCGTGCACGAAGCGAACCCGCGCCTGGTCCGGGTCAAGCGTGTTGTCATCGACCAGAACCAGCGGAGCAATGTTGGCGAGCGTGTCGACGGCGACGATCGAGTAATCGGTGCCGCCCATCAGCGAGGCGTCGGCATCGATCACGACCGGATTCATCTGCCCGAACGGTGTCACCTGGAAGTTGTAGTCGCCACCGGGCAGTGCGGCGTAGTCGGTCGCCTGGCCGAAGGCGAGGTTGCTGAACGCGAGCCCGCCGTTGGCGAAGACGTCAACATTGGGTGCATCGGGCGACGCGTGGATCACCCGGACATTGGCCGGAATATCGGCGATTGCGGCTGCGGTCAGAGTGCCGGCCAGTGCGGCCGCGATCGTACAGGTTCTTTTCATTTGAGAATTCCTCTCTCTGTTTGCGAACGAAGAGTTGATTGCTGCTTGACTCCCTCTCCGGGAATGCCCGGCTCCAAGTCAGCTTCGATCGTCCTTTCGCCGGGAGTCATGGGAGCAAGAAAAAAATGACGGTCTTCGGGAAGTCGTGTGGGTCAGGGACGGAGGGAAAGTAACGACGTAACGAAGTGACGAAGTGACGAAGTGACGGAGGGACGGAGGGACGGAGGGAAGGGATCGAGAACGGCCCACACAGAGTCCCGAAGCGTCAAAAATAAAGCGTGCGCCCTTCACCAGGTGAAAGGCGCACGCCCGAACAATTTCCTCGTCAGACTTCTTGCGTTCGATCTTGCGTTCGATCGGGCCGGCGCCACCTCCGGCGCTTCGATCAGAGGCCGTAGATCGGCTTGAGCTTGCCGCGCAGGTGACGCAGCAGAGGTTCGGCGGAAAGCGGCTTGCCGGTGACGTGTTCGCACAGCTCAGCCGCGCGGTAGCGCTGGCCGTGCGCGTGAACGTTGTCATTGAGCCACGTCTTCAGCGCGCCGAACTCGCCCCGCTCGAACCGGGACTCCAGATCCGGAATCGCTTCGAGTGCCGACTCAAACAGTTGAGCGCTGTAGAGATTGCCGAGGGTATAGGTCGGGAAGTACCCCATCGAGAGCATCGACCAGTGAACGTCCTGCAGACAGCCGCGACGATCATCGGGGACATCCAGGCCGAGGTACTCCCGGTACTTCTCCTTCCAGGCGCCCGGCAGATCCGCAACGTCGAGCTGACCGTTCATCATGGCCCGCTCAAGTTCGAATCGGATCATGATGTGCATGTTGTAGGTGGCCTCGTCGGCTTCGACCCGGATGAAATCGGGCTTCACGCGGTTGGCGCCGGCGTAGACATCCTCCTGCGAGAGAGACGAGGTCGCCTCTCCGAAGAACTCTCCCAGCCGGGGAGAGAGCCAGTTCCAGAACGCGCGGCTGCGGCCGACCTGGTTTTCCCAGAGGCGGCTTTGACTCTCGTGAATGCCCAGGGAAACGGCGCGGCCCATCGGCGTCCCCGCATGCTCGGCGGGAAGGCCCTGTTCGTACATGCCGTGGCCCGCCTCGTGCATCGTCGAGCCGAGGGCGTCATTGACGTTGTCATCATGAAAGCGCGTCGTGAGACGCACGTCGCCGGGATGCGTGCCGCTGCAGAACGGATGTGTGGAAACATCCAGCCGACCGCGGTGGAAATCAAATCCAATCGAACGGGCCACGAACTCGACGAATTTCCTCTGATCCTCCTGCGGCAGCTTCAGTTCATTGAACGCATTGCTCGGCTGCGTGGAACTTCCCATCAACTCATCCAGAAGCGATTTCAGATCCGTGCGCAATGGCGTGAATACTTCGGCAACCTGCGCGGCCGTACAGCCCGGCTCGTAGTCTTCGGCCAGTGCGTCCCACGGCTCACCGGGGTCATCCCAGCCGTAACACTCCGCCTTCCGTTTCAGAAGATCGAGTCCCTTTTCCAGAAACGGCTTGAAGTGATTGAAGTCGTCGTTCTTCCGCGCTTCAGCCCAGGCGTGCTGCCCCCGACTCGCCAGCGCCGCTTCCTCTTCGATCAGGGAACTGGGCAGCCGGACCTGACGGTCATACTGGCGGCGCCATTCCCGCAGGTTGACCGCTTCCGGCGAGAGCGGATCGGCCGACAGGGATTCATCGGCTTCACACGCCGCGATCAGATCGCCGATCTCCGGCGAGGTCATCCGCTCGTGATACAACCGCGCGAGCAGTGAGATCTGGTCGCTGCGGAGCTCGATGCCGCCTTCGGGCATCATGACTTCGCGGTCCCAGCTCAGGATCGACGCGCTGCTGGCGAGCAGGTGGCACTCATGACTGCGTTTCCGGAGTGCCTGGTAGTCCCGGTGGTCGGCGGTGGGTGAGACCTTCGGGTCAGCGGCGCTGGTTTGGCTCATGCCGGGGTCCTTTCTTCTGGTGTCTTCTGGTGACTTCCTGTTGGCTGGGGGGGATGGTTGCCGCAGGCAGCGGCGGGGATGGCATCATACCGCTGCCGGCCCGGTGTCCGGGCCCGCACGGCGCGAAGGCGATCATAAAAGAACGCGTCCGTCCCCAAGGGACGGACGCGTTTCAGATTGGTTCAGTACATCCCGCCGGATTCCGAGGAGCTTCGTCTGCCCGGAGGCATCAGCCGCCCGTCAGCTCCTTGAGATACGTGACGATCGGTTCGGCGCGGGGATCGGTTCGGCGCTGCGCCAGTTCGAGGGCGGTACGGCCGTCACGGTCCTTGGCGGTCAGGTCCGCCCCACCGTCAACCAGCGCCATGACGATATCAAGCGTGACTGCGGACACACTGCATGCCAGGAGCAACGGCGTCATTCCGCTGTCCGCGCGGGCTTCCAGATCGACGCCAAGGTCAATGAGGGTGCTCACGTTGTTGGCACGACCCGTCCGGATCGCGTGCATGATCGGCGTCAGGCCCTGCAACCGGCAGGGGCGTTCCAGATCGGCTCCGGCCTTGGCGAGGATCTCGATCGACTCGGAGTAACGACCGAAACCGGCCGCCATGGACATGGGCGTGAATCCGGTCGTCGGGCCGATGATGTCGGTCCGGGCGCCGTGGTCGACCAGGAGGCGAACCGAGTCCGGTCGGCCGAAGCCCGCGGCCCATCCCAGCGCGGAAACACCCATCCCCTGGTCCTGCGCATCCAGATCGGCACCTTCTTCGATCAGCAATCGGACCGCTTCGGGGTTGTTCGACTGGGCCGCCTCGATGAGCGCCGTACGACCGCGCTGATCGGCGATGTGAACATCGGCGCCGGCGTCGATCAGGGCCTTCATGATTTCAAGATTACCCTGGCTCGCCGCCATGCTGAGAAGCGTCACGCCGCGGCGATTGGTTTCATCAACGTCCCGGTCCGAATCGAACTGGGCCAGGAACGCGTCGGTTCGCCCGTTCTCGATCAGCGAGAACAGGTCCTGAGGCTGGCGCGAGGGGCCACCCTCCCGGCGCGGGCTTAGCTGATTACCGAGATCACCCCGGCCCGCGGCCCGGGATTCACGATCGGCGACCGGCACCCGGATCGTCGCGGTCACCATCGCCGTCTTGGGATGATCGACGTAAAAGAGAACGCGCCGCGCCTGGCCGTGTTCTTCCCACTGCTCCCAGGACAGGACCAGTTCGTGCTCGGACTTCGCCTCATCGCTGGAGAAGTTCCGGGCGATGGGCGGATGCATCGAAGTGATGCGGAACGCATCTCCGTCGGCTGACTTCAGCGTCACCGTGGTCTCTGAATTGTCGCGCGGGGTCAGGACGGTCGGCTCCATCGTGACGAAGGAGATGGCCTGGCCGCGCACCGTCATCTGGAGCGGGTCCTGCTCCTCGAACATGAACGTCACGGTCTTCTGAAGAACCTCGGGACGTCCGCTTGCCCGAAGACTGACTTCGATCTCCACGGATTCACCCGGAGCGATCGCCTCACCGGTCGGTACGTTCGCCACGGTGCAGCCGCAGGAGGTCCGGGAGTTCAGGACCGTCACTGGCCGATCGCTGACATTTCGCAGCTTGACCGTGCCCGCCTTGGAGGAGTTGGTCGGAATCTCGCCCAGCTCGAGCGTGGAGGGTTCGGCGACGATGAACACGCGATCCTCTGCCGCTCCCGGCGCATCGCCGGCGGCTTCATCATCATCGCCGCGCTCGCGCATGCGTTCCCGCGCCCGTTCCGCGGCCCGGCGGCGGGACTCGGCCGCCGACTCGGAGCGATCGGCTTCACCACTGCCTGCCGCGGCAACTGTCGATGCGTCACCCGATGCGTCATCACTCGTCTCGGCGTCGGTGCAGCCGGTGATCAGCGAGAGGGCCAGCAAGCCCATCGCGGCCGTTGAAAGTCCAAGCAACCTGCAGTCCATACGTGTTCTCCTTCGTTTGATGCTCGCGCTCAGCGGACGGCATCGGCATACTTTCGGAACCTTCATTCTTACGCAATCACTCGCACTCATTCGGCCAATAGATCGGCCGGAAAATCTGACCGGGACTCTCATCTGGCCATCGGGCGGGCCATCGGCGGGCTCGAAACGACCGGGATCATCGAAGACGACCAAAGATAGTCTGGCCCAAAGCTGGCCCTGAAGCTGGCCCCAAATCTGGCCCCAAATCTGGCCCAAAGATTGGGGCCAGAGGCACGTGCCGGGCTGGCGGGAGAACGGTCTCCCGATCCGCCGGGCGCGCAGCGCACACCTCTGAATCGAGTCGTATCCGGATCAACGACCGGTACCGGGGGTTATTTCGGTGAATCTGTGAAGATTCGCGACATTGGAAAGATTCGCATCTGATAACGCGGGGCACGATTCGACGGGGAGAGACCAAAAGAAATCCGAACTCGAAACGCTGGATCCTGCCGACTTCACCGGGCTCCCCCCCAGGGCAGTGGCAATCGTCTTTTCATGCCCTCCTTATGCCCTTCAAGCAGGGCCTTCCATTCCGTCTTCAACCGGACGAAGTGGAACGGGCGCTTGCCGGCCGGCAGAAACAGCCTCGTGGCTCCACCGGGCCTCCGCGCTCCGCCGGCACCGGAAGGAGCGCCGCGGAGACGAGGTTCGAGCGCGGGAGGCGCCCGCCGAGACCTCACGCGCTGGAGCGGCGATCTCGAGTCCCGACCGGACCGGCCGCATCTCGGGCCTCGCCGGCATTTTCCGGGTTCTCCAGGACATCGGCGATCAATTCGAGGCGATTCACGACCACTTCCATCGACTCCGGCCGATCCTCCGGTTTGATCAGGACGCAATCCAGGATCTGCTTCGAAAGAAGGGGGTGGATGTTGGGGTTCTTTTCATGCGGCGGCGTCGGCAGTTCGAGCATCTCCACATCCACGGCGCCGGAGTACAGGCTGTTATTGCTGTCCTGGGGCGGCAGTGCCGTCGGAATCACCTCACGAACCAGCACCCAGTACATCGTCGCGCCGACGTTGTAGATGTCCGTCTGGGGGGAGACCGCATCGCGGTGGGCCTGCTCCGGGGCCATGTACCCGGGCGTCCCCTGGATCCGCTTCTTCACCGTACCGATGGGGCACGCCTGACCGAGGTCGATGACTTTCACCTCGTCCTTTTCCGACACGAGAATATTGTTGGGCTTGATATCCGCATGCACGAAGCCGCGCCCATGCATGTGCGCGAGCCCGCGCGCCACCTGGATGAAGATCCGCACCGCTTGCGCCTGCGTTTTGGGCAGGCGTGCATCGAGCGATTGCGCATCGATGTACTCCATCAGAAGCGAAATGGCGCAGGTCTTGAAAAATTTCCGGTGTCGGATCATCCGGTAGACGCGCCGGATATTCTCGTGGTCCAGTTTGGCGCCGACGAGGTACTCCTGCTCGACCTGTTCCAGGAATCGCTGGTCCTTCTCATCCTTGCGCACGACGTACTTCAGGGCCCAGACCTGCTTGCTCTTGGGATCCTGGACGGCAAACATCTCCGACGCCGCCCCGTCGCCGAGGTGAGCGAGGACGCGAAAACCCGCAATGTTCCGTCCATTCCGCATTGAGAAACCAGAAGTCGCCAGGGCCGGAGCTGGAGCCAGGAAGAGAGGCGGATGACCGGCCGAATCACACAGGATATCGTCGGTCCCCGGACTCGGGAGGGGGGAAATTGGAGACAATGTCCATTTGTGGTGCGTTCGTGGCACCAACCTGCGGTGCAATCATCATGATTGCCCACACCATCGCGACCCCGGGTGAAGAAATGACTCAGGAAGAGTAACCCCCGGATGTGAGCCGGGCAACCGGGAATCTACCGGATTTGCTCACGGAGGCGGGAGGTCGGGAAGTATCGCCCCGGGCTGGTCACCTCGGGCGAGACCTCACTGGCGACATCGCGGTGCAGATGAATCGCCTTGGCCGGAAGATCCAATTCATGCTGCAACCTCTCCAGCAGGTTCATCAGCGCGGCCATCTGCCGGTCGGTAAAGGGCTGGCGGTCACCGTTTCCAACCAGACAGATCCCGATTGAATGCCGGTTGTGGAAACTCGATTCGCTGCCGACCGTATGGACGCCCGGCAACTGCTCGTTCCACCGGTAGCCGACATGGATCACGCCATCGCCGAGACCATTGCCGTTCCCGATGACGAAGTGGTAGCCGAGACCGTCATAACCCAGCGACTGGTGACGCCGGTGAATGGCATCGGGATTGGCCGCCGGCGCGCCGAGATGATGGATGACGACCCCCTGCCAGCGTTCACGGTCGAGTGCCTCGGCGGTGCTGAAAACCGGATCGCGATCACTCCGTTCTCCGAGCGTGCCGAGAGTCGTCGCGAGGTAGCCCTGCGGGCGCGAATTCTGATCACTCAACGC
>SLDM01000323.1 GCA_007125255.1 Phycisphaerales bacterium | reverse complement strand
GGAGGATGCGTACGGCTTGCATGACGGCTTCTGACCGCGGGAGGCGTTCTGCGTGAACGGCAGTCTCTGCACATTTTCTGCACTCGGGTCGCTCACGGCGCGTCCCCCTGGATTCCCGCTTTCGCGGGAATGACGGACGCTGTGGAGATGACGGACGCCGCGGAAAGACGGAATCTGGGCCAGCGGCGACGGCATCAACCCTTGTTCCCCGGAGATTTCGCCGGTTCGTTCCTTCTTTCCTTCGTTACTTCGTCACTCCGTTACTTTGTCACTGTTCCCCGTCGTCCTTCAGATCGCAATCTCCGCCCCCGGCCTGATCACTTCGGGAAGTTCCGCGGCGGGGATCTCCCCGGGATCGAGTGCGGTCAGGGGACTGATCTCCAGCCGGGCCGCCGGCCGGCCTTCCTGGTCGCGCGGTACCGTCACGCCGCTCGCTTCCAGCCAGCGGGCGTGGCGCTCGGACTGCAACTCGTGTGAACTGGCGGCGGAATCCCGGCCATCGGCGTTCTTGATCGGCGCGAACTCCTCCACCCGACTCGTTTCCAGTACCAGTGATCGCTCCGCCAGCGGAAGTGCGTCGAACACGAACGACTCCAGCTTGATCGCGTTGGGTTCGGCCGGATCGACCGGGGCGCCGGATTCGACATCGATGTGCGGAACCTTTTTCAACGCGCGGTGGTAGGGCAGACCGAAGCGGTGCTTTTCCGCAGTCAGGCGCTCGATGAACGGCACGCCGAAGAGATGAATGGCGATATTGCCCGCGAGGAAACGAAGGGCGCCGTCATCCGTCGTCTGCCGGGCCAGCTCTTCCGGCAGGTCGGAGTACTCGACCACGATCGTCTTACCTTCACTGCGGCAGAAGACCCCGACTTTTTCTTCCGGATCGGTCTTCGCGACCATCTTGCTGGACATCTCGCCGGAGCTCTCCTCCGCGCTCGCGTGCAGACCGAGGAAGAGCGGATCAATGACCTTGGCCAGCGGGTTATCGACCTGGAAGTAACTGATGTGTTCGATCCCCCGCGCGGCCATGTCCTCGATGGCGCCGGAGTCGCGCAGTGCCTTGATCGACCCGCCGTGGCCGTTCGGATTCATGGCGATCTCGTGTTTCGCGCTCAGAAGGATTCGGCCGGTCTTTGCGTCCAGCGACGGCATCACGCCCTGGGGGAAGAGGAAGAGGTTCTTCCGGTCGAGACCGAAGCAGTTGTTGTCCAGGAAGAACGCCCGGGTGTCGGCGTCGTTGATCGGGCTGGTCATGATGTACCAGGGAATCGTCACCCCGAACTTGCGCTGCGAGGCGAGGATCTGCTCCGCGAAGACGCGGAAGAGGGGCTTGCCCGTCACCGGCGTGGCGGGAAAGGTTCCCTTCGGTCCGTTCCAGCCGAGCCGCGTACCCTGCCCGCCGGCGACGGTGAACGCCGCCACGCGACCCTCCCGAAGGAGCCGTTCACCGTCCGCCCGGTACCGGGCCTTCTCATCCTCGGGCATGTCTTCGGGAAAGTACGGCGCAGGTTCGAGTTCGCCCGGCAGGGCGGATCCGTCCGGGTGGTGAACGTGCCGGTCGATCAGCTCATCCAGCGCTTCGAAGTCGATCTGCTCGATTTGATCCAGCAGATGCTCCAGTTGATCCGCGCTGAGTTCATCGGCCCGACTCAGGACGTGCGCCTGGTCGTGCGCTTCGAGACGCGAACGGATTTTCCTCAGCCGGTCGGACATGGGGCAGACTTCTTCGTGGAATCGGGATCACGGGCGGAGAGTGGGCCGGATGATACCCGCAACCGGGGGAAAGCTGGGCCCCGGGGATGGCCGGGATTCGGCGGAAACGGCGCCCGGCCTCCGTCGGCACCCGTGTGGAAGGGAAGGGGAGGGATGGACAGGGAAGGCGATGACCCGATCCCGATTCCATCCCGAGCCCCCGCCGGAGGTCCGATAGCGGTCCGGGACCGATCGGGATCGGCGAATTGAAGGGACTTCAGAACCCCATCCCGATATGCTCAGGTGGCGGCAACTCCCTGCCCGCCGGACCGCTGGATCAACCTCCAGCCGACTGATCGGTAGAACTGAGCCATGGGTATCGGCAGCATTCTCGTCGAACGCGGCGTGATCACGGATGAACAACTCGCCCAGGCGATTCGTGAACAGAATCGCACGGGCGAGCGGCTCGACCATGTTCTCGTGCGGCTGGGCATGGTCAAGAGCGATGAAGTCCTTGACGCCATCGGCCAGCAGTTCGCCATGCCGATCGTGGATCTGAACACCATCGACGTGGAGAAGGACACGCTGGGGCTGCTGCCGGCCAAGCTCGTTTTCAAACAGCGCTGCGTGCCGATCGAACGGCGCAACGGCACGTTGCGCGTGGCGACGTGCGACCCCTTCGAACTGACGGCGTTCGATGAACTTCGCCTGCTGACCGGGATGGCGATCGAACTCGTTCTCGCGGATGAACAGGATCTGCGCAAGTTCATTCGCAGCCACTACGGCGTGGCGGGAGACACCCTCGATGCGCTCTCGGCCGATGATGTCACCTCGATCGATCAACCCGAAGCCCCCTCCGATGAAGTCGAACAGGCGCAGGAAGCGAGCGTCATCAAGCTCGTCAACGATCTGCTCTTCGAAGCGATCCGCGAGCGCGCGACGGACGTGCACATCGAGCCGTACGAAGACACCCTTTCGATCCGCTACCGCGTGGACGGCGTGCTCATGCCCGCCGGCGTGCCGCCGACGGTCAACCGCTTCCGCAATGCGATCATCAGCCGGCTCAAGATCATGGCGAACCTCAACATCGCCGAGAAACGCAAGCCGCAGGACGGGCGGATCACGATCCGCCGGCAGGGTGAGGAGTACGACCTCCGCGTGTCGGTGATCCCGATGCTCTTCGGAGAAGGGGTGGTCCTTCGCATTCTCAACAAGTCCACGGTCATGTTCGATCTCGATGAGCTCGGCATGGACCGGGACCTGCTCGCGCGCTGGGATGACCTGATCGCCCGGCCGCACGGGATTCTGCTCGTGACCGGTCCGACCGGTTCGGGAAAATCAACCACGCTCTACGCCTCGCTCAACCGCATCGTGAGCGATGAAGTCAAGGCGATCACCGTGGAAGACCCCGTCGAATACCACGTCGAAGGGGTGAACCAGATCCAGGTGCACGCCCAGGTCGGATTGAACTTCTCCGCGGGGCTGCGGGCCATCCTCCGCCACGATCCGGACATCATCATGATCGGTGAAATCCGTGACAAGGAGACCGCCGAAGCCGCGGTTCAGGCGTCCCTGACCGGCCACCTGGTCTTCTCGACCCTGCATACCAACGACTCGGCCGGGGCGGTCACGCGGCTGCTCGACATGGGCGTCGAGCCGTTTCTCGTGGCGAGTTCCGTGGAAGGCGTCATGGCCCAGCGCCTGGTCCGGCGGATCTGCCCGGACTGCGTGAGCGAGTACACGCCCGAGGCAGCCGACCTCCCGCCCGACTTCAAGTACGACGGCGGCCCGCTCAAACGCGGCACCGGCTGCCGCGAGTGTCGCAATACCGGCTACCGGGGGCGGCTGGGCATTTACGAGCTCTTCCGCATGACCGATGAGACGCGCGAAATGGTCCTGGAGCGCACCAACGCCACGCGTATCGCCAACGCGGCCATCAAGGCGGGTGACCTGACGCTGCTGCGGCATGCCGGGTTCGAGAAGGTCCGTCAGGGCCGGACGACCGTCGCCGAGGTGCTCCGCGCATCGAAGGCGTGATACCAATCCCACGACTGAATCAGGCCGGGAAATGAACCGCGGAGGACGCGGAGAGCGCGGAGGAGGGCCAAGGCGCGGAGTAACGAAGTAGCAGAAGTGGGGAAAGAAGTGGCACGAAGGCACGGAGGGGAGGGGGTGGGCGGAGTGACGCAGTGGGAGAACGGAGGCGTCAGCCTGCGCCCCTGTGCCTGTGGGCAACTGCTCGAGCACCCCGGAGACAGGGCTCCCTCCGGCCGGGTCATGACGGGGCCGCGATTCTGTGCGATAATGGAAGGCTCGGCGGCCCGGCGAGAAGACGTACGAGCCGGTCCGCCCTCCTCTCGACCCCGCGCCCCATCCTGAACCTCTCGCAGGGAGACCCACCGACCCATGTCCGAACACCCCGGCCGTCGTCTGCGCACGATTCTGGAAGAAGACCTCGTCGTCGCTCCCGGCGCGTTCACCGGCCTGGTCGCCCGCGCGGTGGCCCGGGCCGGCTTCGGTGCGTGCTACATCTCCGGCGGGGCGACGGCGAACACGGCCGGGTATCCCGACATCGGGCTGATCACCCTTACCGAGATGTGCCGCACGATCCGCGAAGTCGTCGACGCGTCGCAACTGCCGGTCATCGTCGATGCCGACACCGGGTACGGCGACGGGACGGAGTGCTCGATCCGCACCATCGTCGAGTACGACCGGGCCGGCGCGGCAGCGCTGCATGTTGAAGATCAGGTGTTCCCCAAACGCTGCGGTCATCTGGACGGCAAGGAACTGATCCCCGCCGAGGAGATGTGCATGAAGATCGAGGCGATGGCGAAGCACCGTCTGAACGAGGAGTTCGTGATCATCGCGCGGACCGACGCGCGATCGGTGACGGGCATGGAGGATGCCGTCCGCCGGGCGAACCTCTACCGCGAAGCCGGGGCGGAGATGATCTTTCCCGAGGGGTTGCAGAATGAGGATGAGTTTGCCCACATGGCCGAAGGTTCACCCGGCTGGCTGCTGGCGAACATGACCGAGTTCGGCAAGACGCCGGACATTCCCGCGCCGCGCTTCAGGGAACTGGGCTACCGCTGCGTGATCTACCCGCTCAGCATGCAGCGTCTTGCGATGGGGCACGTCGTGCGCGGCCTGGCCACCCTCCGGAGGGAGGGGACCTTGCAATCGCTGCTCGGCGAAATGCAGACGCGCAAGGAGCTCTACGAGATGCTCGACTACGTGCCGGGGGAGCAGTGGCACTTCCCGCACGGCTGAAAGAGGGCGGAGAGCCATCCGCCGCCGGTGAGCGTTCCGGTTATCCTGAACCCGCCGATGAGCTCTCCCGACTCTGACTCCGCCGCCACCACCGCCGCCACCGCCACTCGGGGTCGTGCCGTCACCGTGCGTGATGTCAGCTTCCGGTATGACTCGGGCGTCACCGCGCTGGAATCCATTTCGCTGAACGTGCCGCACGGCTCGCGCCTGGGCATACTCGGCCCGAACGGCGGGGGGAAGTCGACGCTGCTCAAGTTGATCCTCGGACTGATCAGGCCGACGCGCGGCCGCGTCGAGGTGCTCGGTCTGCCGCCCCGACTCGCGACCCGTTCGCGCCGGGTCGGCTATCTGCCGCAGCGGCTCCACGCCGCGTGGAACGCCCCCCTGAACGTCCGCCAGGTCGTCGCCATGACCGCCGCCCTCGACGTGGCGCCGTGGCGGGCGCTGCCGCCGGAGGTGCAGGGCCGGATCGATGACCTGCTCGATCTGGTCGGCATGGCGCACCTGGCCCGGCGGCCGATCGGCGAGCTCTCCGGCGGCCAGCAGCAGCGCGCCTTCATCGCCCGCGCGCTGGTGAGCCGGCCGCGCCTTCTGCTTCTCGATGAACCGACCGTCGGCATCGACCAGGCCGGCCAGGCGCAGTTCGCGCGGCTGCTCGAGACGATTCACCGGGAACTCGATCTCACGATTCTGATTGTCAGCCACGACCTCCGCGCGATTGCCGCGGGATGTGATGATATTGCGGTCCTGTCGCGGACGCTGCACTACCACGCCTCGCCGGAAGGCCTGACGCCCGAGGTGCTCGCGGAAGTCTTCCACCACGACATCGCGGCGTTTGCGCACCTTCGACATGGTGGGCAGGGGCATGAGAATCACGATGAGGGTGGGGATGGGGATCGTCCCGCAACCGGGAACGGGGAGGATCGCGCGCCATGATGCTCGCCTGGCAGACGCTTGAATACCTCGAGTTCGCCTTCGCCCGCCAGGCCCTGATCGCGGCGCTGTGTATCGCCACCGCCGCCTCGGCGCTGAGCGGCATCGTCGTGCTCAAGCGGCTGGCCTTTGTCGGCCAGGGAATCAGTCACGCCGCCTTCGGCGGAATCGGTGTCGTCGCCATCCTCGGCCTGTCCGCCGCGGCCGGCGAGCTGGTGATCTTTGCGTTCTGTCTCGCCTCCGCGCTCGCGATCGCGGGCCTGACCCGCTCCCGCACCGAGGAGGATACCGCGATCGGGATCGTGCTCGTCGCCACGATGGCGCTGGGGTTCCTGCTGCTGGGCCTGCGCCAGTCGCTCGCCGCGCCGGGCGGGTGGGAGTGGTACCGGTCGTACATCAGCGGCTCGCCGCGTCCGGATGGATGGGAAGCGATTCTCTTCGGTTCGGTGCATACGGCCGGGCAGACGGGGATGTGGCTCTCGATCGCGGTCATGGTCATCGTGCTGCTGACGGTCTGGTGGTTCCGGCGCCCCCTGATGGCCTTTGTCTTTGACGAGGTCGCCGCCCAGGCGTCGGGGGTGCGCACCCGGGCCATTCGCATCCTGCTCATGGTTTTGCTGGCGCTGGTCGTGGTCGTCGGCATGAAGCTGGTTGGGGTGGTCCTGATCAGCGCGATGCTGATCCTGCCCGGCGCGATCGCGGGGCAGTTCACCCGGCGGCTGCTGGCACACCTGGCCGTGACCTGGGTGAGCGCGGTGCTGGGCGTCCTCGGCGGGCTGGTACTGTCCTTCGAGTTTGATCTTCCCACCGGTCCCTGCATCGTGCTGGTGCTGATCGCGATCTTCAGTCTCGGCGCCGGGTGGCAACTGCTCCTGAAGACGGCCGCGCGGCTCATCGGTCGATGATCATGATTTTCTCCAGCGGCTTGCGCGAGATATCCGGCACGACACAGTCGGCCGCGGGGTAGCCGACGGGAATCAGAAGGAACGGCCGCTCGTATTCGGGGCGGTTGAGCAGTTTCGCCAGAAACTTCATCGGGCTCGGCGTGTGGGTGAGGGTGGCGAGACCGGCGTGGTGCGCTGCCGCGAGGAGCATTCCCGTCGCGATGCCGACCGATTCGTTGACGTAGTAGACCTGATCGGATTCGGTCTGCGGGTTGTCATCCTTCATGAGCTTGAAGACGACGATCAGCCACGGCGCGATTTCGAGGAAGGGCTTCTGATCGTCCGTGCCGAACGGGTAGAGATCGCGCAGCCACGTCTCGCTTGCCCGCCTGGTATAGAACTCGCGTTCTTCGGCTTCGGCGGCGACGCGGATCTCCCGTTTGATCTTCGGATCCTGCACCGCCACGAACCGCCACGGCTGTTTGTTCGCGCCGCTCGGGGCCGTGCCGGCGGCGGCGATCACGTGCCCGATCGTCTCCCGTGAGACGGGCCGATCGGAGAACTGGCGCACCGTCCGGCGCTGACGCATGATCTCGTGAAAACGTCGCGCGGCATCCTCCGCCGAGGTATCGGGCGCGTACGGACGATGCGGAATGAATTGTTCGGATTGGGACATAACGCCACGATTGTAATCACCGCGTGATCCGCAGCGAAGCCAGACCTGGCGAATCGCTGGAAGGAAGGTGTTACTTTCGGCCGGCGACGATGCTGCGGAAGGTGATATCGAGTGAATCATCGTCCGCGCCGACCGGCCGCAGCACGACCGTCAGTGGCTGGTTCGGCACAAACCGCTCGATTGGCAGATCAAGGGTCCGTCTGGTTGATGATTCCATCGGCAAATGCAGACGATGCTGCTGCTTCTGGTTGCCGTCGTAAAGGGTGATCACATCGAATGCGACGGGCAGCAGAAGGTTTTCAGCCTCGATGGTGAAACGCAATCGCTTCTCTGATTCGTATTCGACGTATTGTGCCTTGCGGATCGCAACGGTGTCTTTCAAGTGATCGAGCCGTTGCGCATCTTCAACCAGCATGGTCAGCAGCTTCTCATGCGACAGGATCTCCAGTTCTCCATGCAGTTCCCGTTCGCTCCAGAGCGTCGTCCCCAGCGGATCCACGCGCTGAACCGTGGTGCTGAGGTGATACGTGGTCGGCGACCGAGCCTGGCTGCCGACGCCCCACCGAAGTGGTCGGGTTAAATCGAAACTGTTCTGACTCGGCGTGGTCCATCGTCTGAAAACGGCACTGGCAATGTCAACGTCGTCTTCTCCGAGGGTGATCGATTCGAGTTGGACGGTGATCTGGTATGACTGATTTTTGCCAAGCCGCTCGACAAAGCCGCGAACGTCGAAGTCGTGGTGGTCGCCTTCGAGGACCATACGCGAACGTGGCATCATCAGGTAGAGCCCTTGTTCCACGTAGGTCGCCACCTGTTCCGGGGTGGCGATCCCGGCCGCGGCGGCCTCTTCGATCAGATCGCCCCACGCGCCGGTCCACTGGTGCTGCGGGTCGGCCTGAAAGGCAAGCGCCTGGTCGATCAAATCGATCTCATCAGCACGGGCAACTTCGCCGGCAACGATGCGTCGGGTCAGCTCTTCGACGGCGGGAATGGCCGCCATCTGGTTGGACCGCTCGGCCTGCCAGATGAGCACGCCGAGCGGCGTGAAGCGGGAGAGGTCACCGGCCCAATCGAACCGAAGGGGGGCCAGCATCAGAAGTCCGATCGTCCCAATCAGAAGGCAGCGGGTCGCGAGTCGCGCCAGGCCCGGTCGCTCCCAGT
Organism: Phycisphaerales bacterium; assembly: GCA_007125255.1. Classification (GTDB taxonomy): domain Bacteria; phylum Planctomycetota; class Phycisphaerae; order Phycisphaerales; family SM1A02; genus SKZB01. The sequence goes on along the minus strand of SLDM01000323.1, from coordinate 81 downwards.
ATTGGAGATAGCAGACCGCCCCCTCCCGCGCGAGCCGCGCGCCGCACTCGGGGCAGCTTTCATGCTCCAACCCCGCCCCGC
>SLDM01000099.1 GCA_007125255.1 Phycisphaerales bacterium | reverse complement strand
GGTTCGGACGCGGATGTCTCATCTTTTCGGTGCCCTGGATTCTTTCTTCAGAATGGTGACAAGTGCGGTTGCGGTCCGCTTGTTTTGGCGTGGACTCAGTTCGTCGAGTCTCTCGTACTCTCTTATTTCTCGTCTTGGAGGAGAATCCAGACATGAACACCACAGTTACAAAGTTCCTTGCCGTTGGAGCGACGTGTACCGCCGCTCTCGGCTTGGGACTCGTTGCAACGGCGAATCCGGCTGACGCCGATGTCAGCCAGAGCGCGAGTTCCAACTTAGTGTCCCATCAATCCGTCGGAGCGCGCGACCTCGGCCTGTCGAGCAGATCTGCAGATCTTTCGCCTCAGCGGGTTGGCGCGACGAAGATGAGCCATCGCCCGCTGGCACCCATGGGCCAGGGCGAAGCACTCGGCGGCCTCGCTGGCGCGAGCGACTGCTGCTTTGACAACGGCACACCCGGTTGTGATGACGCCACCTGCGAAGCCGCAGTGTGCGCCTGTGACCCATTCTGCTGCGACACGGCGTGGGATGCGTTCTGCGCCGGCCCGAACGGCGACGTTCCCGGCTGCTCGGCCGACGAGCTCTGCGCCGAGCTCTGCGAAGGCGTTGAGCCGCCCCCGCCGGCCGATGGCGTCGTGTATTCGAACGTGGACAACTTCCAGGTCGCAGGTTTCACCCACGGCGGCGACATCGCGGCCGATGACCTGGCGATGATCGCTGGCGGCGGCGTCACCGAGATCACCTTTACCATCGCCAACTTCGCGGACAGCGATCTCAACGATGTTGTGGCAACGCTCCACTTCTTCGAACTCGAGGTCGACGGCGCGGGCGATATCCAGGAACCGGTTCTGGGAACCGAACTGGCCATCATTCCGGTCGACCTGGAAGGTATCGGCCTGCCGCCGCTCAACGTCGGCTTCTTTACCATCGAGGATTCCGCCGGATTCTTCGACGCCCCGGTCAATGGACTGGCTGGAGACGGCACAAGCGTGATCTGGGCTGGCATCAGCTTCAGCGATGCCGCCTTCGCGGGTGTCGGTGATATTGACGATGTCGGCCAGGGCCTCTTCGATCCGCCGACGGTTGGCGGCAGCCTGGACGTCTTCTGGCTTGAGGGCTTTGGTCTTGCCGCGTTCGGCGACGCTCCTGACGCTCCGGTGGCCAGCTTCGGCTGGGAAATCATCACTGAAGGCATCAGCGAAGGCGCCTGCTGCCTCGGCGATGGTCCCGACCAGTGCGAGATCACCGAAGACGAGGACGCTTGCGATGCCATCGGCGGCAACTTCCTCGGCGGCGGATCCAGCTGCGCGAACTGCCCGCAGCCGGTCACCTGCCCGCTGACCGATGACCCGGCTTGCCCGGAAGATCTGACCGGTAGTGGCCAGGTCGACGTCTTTGACCTGCTGTCCCTGCTCGACGCCTGGGGTCCCTGCCCCGGCTGCCCCCAGGATCTGACTGGCAACGGCCAGGTCGACGTCTTTGACCTGCTTCAGTTGCTCGATGCCTGGGGTCACTGCCCTGCCGGTGACGGCGGCGATGGCCAACAGGGCTTTATCGGCGATCCGTGCGGCGTCAACAATGACGGCGGCTGCAACAGCCCCAACCAGGATGAATTCGCCTCGATCTCCTGCGGCGATACCGTCTGCGGCACGATCAACACCAGCTTCGATGAAGAAGATGTCGCGATCCGTGACACCGACTGGTATGAAATCGTCGTCACCGAAGACACGCAGCTTGAAGTCTCGCTGCACGCCGAGTTCGCTTCGACCTTCGGTATCCTGCGTCTTGACGAAGGTTGCGACAACACCACCGGTCAGCTCGCAACCAGCCCCGCGGGTGTCCCGGCGACGACGTCCCTGTGCGTCTCCCCCGGTACCTACGCGATCGTCGTGACCACCGACGGCCTCTTCGGCGATGATCTGCCGTGCGGCGTCGACAACGAGTACACGCTGTCGCTCCGCTGCAACACCTGCGAAATCATCGGGGCCTGCTGCCTCGATGGAGGTGAGACCTGCGAAGATCTCTCCCCGGCGGCCTGCGCCGCGGCGGGCGGAGACTACAACGGTGCCCTGCTCGGCCCGAACGTCCTCTGCGATGATTTCGGTCCGTGCCCCCAGCCTGGTGACAGCTGTGGCAGCGCGATCCCGGTCGATGTCGATGGCGGTCCGGTCTCCTTGAATAACGCCGGCCTGCTGCCGCTGACCCAAACGGATACGTGCGGTCTCGCACCGAACGACGATCCGGTCGTCTGGTTCAGCTTCGAAGGCACCGGTGACCTCGTCGAGATCAAAACCTGCGGCTCGGCATTCCCGACGCGGGCCTGGCTCTTCTGCGGCCCCACCTGTGATGCCCTGGGTTGCTTCGATGCCCTCGATGGTGAGGACGTCAACGACCTCTGCGGTTCGCCCGTCGAGTGGTCAGCCACCTTCCTCTGCACGGAAGAGGGCCAGACCTACTACGTGGCGGTCGGCGCCCGTGAAACGGTTGCGAACCCGATCGGCGACATCCAGCTTGAAGTGGTCGACTCGGCCTTCCCGTGCACGGCGCCGTTCGATACCCCGCCGGACTGCGAAGGCCCGGACGATCCGGGTCCCGGCCCGGGTCCTGAAGGCTGCGGCGAAGCCGGTACCGGCGACTGCTGCGGACCGACGGGCACGCCGGGTTGCGAAGACGAAGCCTGCTGCGAAGCAGTCTGCGCCGGCGACCCGTTCTGCTGCGACGTTGAATGGGATGACTTCTGCGCCGGTGAAGGTTTCGATCCGGACTGCACGCTTGGTCCTGGTCAGTGTGGCGCGCTCAACACTCCCGAATGTGATTGCTGATCCAGATCGGCTTCGGCCGAAACAATCGGCATTCATTGATCACCCACGACACCCCCCGGCTCCGGCCGGGGGGTTTTCTTTGCGCCCGGCCTCCGCGTGGCGCCGGCCGCCCCGCACGCGGTCAGCCGGGGGCAACCGGGTGAAATGAGTTCCCATAACCGACTCGGGCAAGCGGCCAGGGAAGGCAAACCGGCTCCAGACTCTCTACCGGGCGATTTCTGGTCGCCTCGCCCGCTCCCGCCGCCGGGCAAACGAGCAATCTCCACAGTTTTTGTGACAACTCCTTGCCCAAGTGCCCACACGGGCGCATATTGGTTGATGGTAAGCGTTGTGTTCACTTGATTTGGACAATGAAGTACAGAGGTTGTCGGTGGAGGGATCGGTTTCGATCGACACGAGCGTCTCACCGTGGTGAGTCTGTCCCGGCGATCATGCCATACTGATTAGTTGCCGCAGAACGATTTGCCGGTGCGTTGGATGCGCCGGTAATCACCAGGCCTATGCCCGTGCAGTCGGGGGCATTGGTCCGATCTGTGTGATTCGGTCATGGCGTTTTCCCGGCGCGGGTCAATCGCTCCTCGGCGTGATGCCGCTCAATTCCCCTCCCTGCCCCCCTCTCCCTGCTCACTCCATGACGGTCGATTCAGAATGGCTGCCGACTCCGTGCTCCGTTTCCGGCGCACACTCTTTCTTTATTCTCTTCTCGGAGGAGATTCTCTATGAAGTACTGTATGGGTTCCCTCACGGCCCTGTGCGGAGTGGCTGCGTTTGCCCTTCTGCCGGTGACCGTGCACGGAGAAAACAATGGAACTGCCGATGCTCAGTCGGCATCCCAGAGCGCCCTCAGCGGCCAGGCTGCGGCCAAACGTGCCTCCGGCATCGGCGACCGCCCCTCGGCCGCCGGCCAACGGTTTGACGGCTCTCTCGAGTTGCATGGTGCAACCCCGCTCGGTTCGCTCGCCGGCGGCTGCACGCTCTACCAAACCGGGTTCGAGCAACCCGAATTCAACACCGGCCCCGTCGCAGGACAGGCGGGATGGGCCGCGAACACACCGGACGGCACCCCGCAGGTCTCCAGCGCAAACCCGCTCGATGGTGCTCAGCACCTGCGTGGAACCCTCGTCCCCGGCGTCGCTCCGGGCAATCTGATGCTCGGCTTTACGCCGGCATGCGCACCGGGCGGACCGCAGACGCAGGTCGACGTATTCATCTCCCAGACCGGCGGGGCGGATTACCGAATCATCCCCGGCGTTGGAACCGACACCGGACTGAATGTCGTCACCCAGATGATTTTCAGCTTTACCGGTACGGTCGTGGTGGTTGATGATCTCGGTGCCGGCGCGGTCGGCGTTGACACCGGCGTGGCGTGGCCCGTCGGCCAGTGGTTCACCGCCGGAATCGAAGTCTCCGGAAGCAGCATTATCTATACGATCAATGGAAGCGTGATCTACACCGGCAACCTGCCGTTTCCCGCCAACAGCGTGGTGAGCCGCGTTGTACTGGGGCACGACAACTTCCAGGCCGGCGAGATCGGCGATTTTGACAATCTCGCCTTCGGCCAGGGTGTTTTCGACACCGATCTGACCGGTGCGTGCTGCACGGGCGGTGGTCCGGATGAGTGCACCGAAGGTCTGCTCGAAAGTGAATGCGATGCGATCAACGGCGACTTCCTCGGCGCCGGCACGACCTGCGATCTCTGCCCGCAACCCGTGGTCTGCCCGCTCGACGGCGGCCCGGCGTGCCCCGAGGACCTGACGGGCGATGGTCAGGTCAACGTCTTTGACCTCCTTCAGCTGCTCGACGCCTGGGGCCCCTGCCCGGGCTGCCCCCAGGATCTGAACGGCAACGGTCAGGTCGACGTCTTTGACCTCCTTCAGTTGCTCAATGCCTGGGGTCCCTGCCCGGCCGGTGACGGCGGCGATGGCCAACAGGGCTTCATCGGCGATCCGTGCGGCGTCAACAACGACGGCGGCTGCAACAGCCCGAACCAGGATGAGTTCAGCTCGATCTCCTGCGGCGATACCGTCTGCGGCACGATCTTCACCAGCTTCGATGATGAAAATGTTGCGATCCGTGATACCGACTGGTACGAGATCACGATCACCCAGGACACGCAGCTTGAAGTCTCTCTGCACGCCGAGTTCGCTTCGACCTTCGGTATCCTGCGTCTTGACGAAGGTTGCAACAACACCACCGGCCAGCTCACAACCAGCCCCGCGGGTGTTCCGGCGACGACGTCACTGTGCGTCTCCCCCGGTACCTACGCGATCGTCGTGACCACCAACGGTCTCTTCGGTGATGATCTGCCGTGCGGCATCGATAACGCGTATGTCCTGTCGCTCCGCTGCAGCAGCTGCGAGATCGTCGGGGCCTGCTGTCTCGATGACGGAATGAGCTGTCAGGATCTCTCCCCGGCGGCCTGCGCCGCGGCGGGCGGAGACTACAACGGCGCCTTGCTCGGACCGAATGTCCTCTGTGACGAGGTGACCTGCGCTCAGCCGGGCGAGAGCTGCGGCAATCCGGTCACGGTGGTTGCCAACGGCGGCCCCGTGTCGGTCAACAACGCCAACTTCTCACCGCTCGACGTGCCGAACACCTGCGGCAGCCAGTTCGCGCCGAACGACAATCCGGTGACCTGGTTCAGCTTCGTCGGCCCGGGCGGCGTGGTGGAAGTGAAGACCTGCAACTCGTCCTTCCCGACCCGCATGTGGTTGTACTGTGGCGATTGCGCATCTCCGTCCTGCTTCGAAGCTCTTGACGGCAGCGACTTCAATGATCTGTGCGGTTCGCCGGTCGAGTTCGCGGCAACGCTGCTCTGCACCGAACCGGGTCAGGTCTACCACGTCGCCGTTGCGGCGCGGGCACAGGTTGCCAACCCGGTCGGCAACGTTCAGTTGGAAGTCACCACGACGCCGTTCCCCTGCCAGTTCCCCGTGATCGCACCGACGTGCTCGGTCCCCAACGATGTCTGCGCAGATGCGATCAACATCACCAGCGCGATCAACTCCGCCACCGGTGTGCTGGGCAACAATACCTTCGCCATGCCCTTCCAGGGCCAGGGTGGCGATCCGAATCTGCCCGCGGGTACGCCTTCGTGTGCGTTGTTCGGTCCCGAAGCGATTCACAATACGGTCTGGTACAGCTTCACGGCCCCGGCCAGCGGCACCGCGTTCCTGAGTCTCTGTGACACGCCCGCATCGTCGTTCAACGTCGATACCGGTATGAACATCTACAGCGGTTCGTGCGGTTCGCTGGTGGAAGTTGAAGGCGCCTGCGGCGTTGATGAGTGCGGTCCAAATGAGTTCTACTCACAGATCTGCGCCAACAACCTTACCCCCGGTCAGACGTATTTCGTGGTCGTCTACCAGCAGGGTGAACCAGGATTCTCAGCACCCGGCCAGTATCGTCTGCAGATCTTCGACCAGTGCCTGAGCAACTGCTGCGAGGCATGGGGCGGCCAGGGTTGTGACGACCCGGTCTGCGAAGCCACAATCTGCGCGGCGGATCCGTTCTGCTGTGATACCGCCTGGGACGCCATCTGCGCTGGAGATGCCCAGGAAGTCTGTGAGATCTGCGGCGGTGAAGGCGAGCTGCAGACCGGTGCCTGCTGCTTCAACAACGGTGAAAGCTGCGCACAGACGACCCCCGTCGCCTGCGGCTTTGATCCGTTCAACGGCGAGTTCTTCGGCATCGGCACGACCTGCGCTGAAGTTGACTGCGGCGACGACCCCGGCGGTGACCTCGAGTGCGGTGCGACCGGCGCGGGGAACTGCTGCGTCGGAAACGGCACACCGTACTGCAATGATGCCGATTGCTGCGAAGCGGTCTGTGCGGGTGACCCGTTCTGCTGTGACGTCGAGTGGGATAACTTCTGCGCGACCACCGGCTTCGATGACGACTGCCTGCTGGGCCCGGGCAACTGCGGCGCCCAGAACACACCCGAGTGTGATTGCTGATTCCAACCGGTTTCGGCCGGCCCGATCAGCATTCATCGATCATCCCCGACACCCCCCGGCCTCGGCCGGGGGGTTTTCACTTTGGGACGAGGTCCGGTCGCGGACCGGCGAAAATGTTCCCTGGGCGGAGGGAAATCGCACGGATCAGAAGGTTTCCGCCTGCGTATGACAACGCGATGATCTATGCTTGGTTGAATCCTCAGAGCCGGTTAAGAGAAAGAGTTCACTCCATGAATCAGCTTCGGTCTTCGCCTCGGGCCCTCTCGGTCCCGATCGCACTTGTCATTGTTCTGATCGGGCTCGCATCGGCGCCGTTTCAGGAGTCGGCGCTCGGCCAGGACAGCGTCCCGATCGACCTGACCGAAGCGCAGCATGCCGGTCCGATCGGCACGCCGGACAATGATCTGATTGAGATTGAGCTTGGCAGGCCCGTCCTGCTGCAGGCGTTCTCGATCGACGGCATCCTGACCGCGGATCAATCCGACTGGCTTGAAGAAGCGGTCGTGGTGATGGAAGACCAGCACGGAGAGCCTGCGTTTACCTATTCACTCGCCGCCACCGCCGAGGGGCAGACTTCGATCTCGATCCGGAAGCCGGAAACTCCGTTCAGCGCCTTCGGGGAGCCGAATATTCCCCTTCCGAATGGAACCGTGCGCATTGAGCTTGCGCTGAGTTCATCCGCCGGATCATCAACCGCGGCGACCTGGGCGGAAGATGCCCTTCTCAGCCTCACTTATCTTCCGCTGACCGCGGAGAACTGCACGGGCGACCTCAACCGGACCGGGGCGGTGGATGTCTTCGATCTGCTCGTGCTGCTGGACCAGTGGGGACCCTGCCGCGCTCCCTGCCCGGCCGATCTCAATGGTTCCGGCAGCGTTGATGTCTTTGACCTTCTGCTGCTGTTGGACAGTTGGGGAACCTGCCCTCCGACCGGGGAGGTGACCGGCGCGTGCTGCCAGGGACCGGGAACGTGCCAGGAAACCACCGAAGCCGAATGCATCGACCTGGGAGCTGACTATCAGGGTGACCTGACCGACTGCCTGGCGTGGTCCTGCCCACTGCTTCCCGCCGAATGCCCCCAGGGCGAAGTCGATGAAAACGAACCCTGCGGCGAGGACCTGACCGGAGGGTGCTCCTCCTCGCCACCCTCGTTCGCAACGGCCTGCTGTGGAGATGTGATCACGGGCAATACCTGGGCTGACGACGGGGCCCGCGATACCGACTGGTACCGGCTGACGGTTGAGCAGGAAACGAACGTCCGACTTCGGCTGACCGCTGAGTTTACCGAACCGGGAATGGAGTTGCGGCTGTTCAATGATGATTGCGGATCTCTGGTCGACCAGGCCACCCCGGTTCAGGTCGGTGAAGCGAATTACATCACGGCCTGCCTGTCGCCCGGCTCGTACCTGATCGTCGTCCTGCCGGGTGAGTTTTCAGGTCTCCCGTGTCCGGGCGGCAGTTACACGCTGGAAGTTAACTGCGGTGAGCCCGGATGTGAGAACGGTCTGACCTGCGGGTCGCCCAAGACCGTCGAAATCGATGGCCCCCCCGTCTCGGCGGACACTTCGCTCGGCATTCCGCTGCAGCAGGATGCCTGCTTTGAACCGGAAGAACAAGGAGTCCGCTGGTTCCGCGTGGTAGGGAACGGTCAATTCCTCACCGCCAATTCCTGTGGCAGTTCGGTGAGCAACACCCATATGCACGTCTTCTGCGGATCCTGCAATGTGCCCAACTGCGTGGCGGGCACGAAAGACGATTCGGCCGTCGGATTCTGTCCCGACAGCAACCAGGCCAGCGCCTTCTGGTGCTCCGAATTAGACCGCGTGTATTACATTGCCGTGTACGGCGCGGAAGAGGAAGGCGAGGTTCAGGTCAACGTTGAATCCTTCGGAACCTGCTTCGAGCCGCCAACCTGTGAGCTT
>SLDM01000516.1 GCA_007125255.1 Phycisphaerales bacterium | reverse complement strand
GTCTCTTTCGGGGCGTTCTGGTGAGCCATGATGTCCTCCTTCGTGATCGCGTGACGATAGGCAAACATGCGATCGATCTTGCGCCGGGCCAACCTTCCGCCCAGCGCTCGTCCCACCGCGCCGCCGGGCAGGCGATAGGTGATCTCGTCGATCAGGTGGCACGCGTCCTCGCCATCCGGTTCGACGAGATGCCGGTGTGTCCACGCCGCAAACGGCCCGGCGAGCTGACGATCGCAGAACTGCCGTCCGGGCCGGTAATCGAAGTGCTCGGCCACCCAGCGCTTGCGCAGCGGACCGATTTTCATCTCCAGAACGGCGCGGGCACCATCGCGGAGCGACTCCGGCCGCTGGATGAGGCGGACGTTCTCCCACGGCGGGTTCAGTCGCTCCAGCGCCCCGGGCCGCTCGTGCCAGCGAAAAACCTCTGCTGCCGGGGCTTCGATCCGCGTTCGCTTCGTGTACGTTTCATCGGCCACGAGGAGAGTATAAAAGAAGGCACGGTGGGACGAAGGGGCGGAGGCACGAAGGGATCGTGACGGAGTGACGAAGGTGTGGAGCAACGTCCTTCCATCTCGCACGGCCGACTCCCTGCGGTCGCTGGCCGTGGCACCCTGGGGTTCGGCGCGCAGGCCCTTCGTCGCTCCGCCCCTCCGTCGCTTCGTCGCTGTCTCTTCGTGACTCCGTGCCTCCGTGCCTTCCTTTACGAATTGCTTTTCTCGACGCGAAGTCTGATACTGAGCCGTTATGACCCATCCCCTCGCCAATCGACACGCCGTGATCTGCGGCGGCTCACAAGGCATCGGCCGCGCGTGCGCGGAAGAGCTCGCGCGGCTCGGCGCGACATGCACGCTTCTGGCCCGCAACGAAGTCGCCTTGAAAGGTGTCGTGACCGAACTCGCCGCCGAGGCCGGTCAGACACATGACTTTCGCGTCGCCGACTTTGCCGACTGGAAAGCTCTCGGTGCGATCGCCGAGCGGATCGTCGCCGAACGCGGCCCGGTTCACGTTCTCATCAACAATACCGGCGGACCGCCGGCCGGCCCCGCCTCGGAAGCGGAACCCGAGGCGTATCTCGACGCCGCCGGGAAACACATCGCGTGCAACCAGGTGCTGACCCGCGCGTTCGTGCCGGGCATGAAGGAGGCCGGCTGCGGGCGAATCGTCAATATCATCTCGACGTCGGTCATCACGCCGATCAAGGGGCTCGGCGTCTCCAACACGATCCGCGGCGCGGTCGCCAACTGGGGGCGCACGATCGCCGCGGAACTCGGCCCGTTCGGAATCACCGTCAACAACGTGCTGCCCGGGTTCACGCATACCGGCCGGCTCGACACCCTGATCGCCGGCAAATCCCAGCGCGGCGGGATCAGCGAAGAAGAGGTGCGCAAGCAGATGCTCTCCACCGTGCCGGTCGGCAGGTTCGGCCGGCCCGAGGAACTCGGCGCGACGGTCGGCTTTCTCTGTTCCCCCGGCGCCGCCTACATCAATGGCGTGAACCTGCCCGTCGACGGTGGCCGCCTCGCGGCCCAGTAGGCCCCCCACTCCCCCTTCGCCCACTCGCCACTCCGTCGCTCCGTCGCTTTACACCAAGCGATGCTACACTGGCCGCATGATGACTGCTCCGCCGCGCGTCGTCTCCCTGCTGCCCTCAGCCACCGAACTGCTGGCCGCCATCGGCGGAGAGCACCTGCTCGTCGGCCGCTCGCATGAATGTGACTGGCCGCCGACCCTGGCCGATCGGCCGGTGCTGACGGGACAGCGCACCACCGCGACGAACAGCGCGGAGATCGATCGGCAGGTCCGGGCCGCGCTGCAGTCCCGATCAGAAGAAGCCGGGGCGGACCAGTCGCTCTACCACCTGGATGCCGATCTGCTGCGTGAACTTCAACCCGATGTCATTCTCACGCAGGATCTCTGTGAGGTCTGCTCGATCGACCTGAACACCGTTCGCGCCATCGCGGCGACGATGAACCCCCATCCCGCCATCGTCTCGCTCAATCCGAGGATGCTGGATGACCTCTTCGACGATCTGCTCCGCGTCGGCGAGGCGGTCGGGATGCCCGAGGAGGCCGACGAGGCGATGCTGGCGCTGCGGGAGCGGATGTGGGTCGCACGCGAGCACGCCAACGCCTACGTCGAAGGGCCGGAGGTCGCCTTCCTGGAGTGGATGGACCCGCTCTTCATCGGGGGGCACTGGACCCCCCAGTTGATCGCGCATGCCGGGGGTCGACATTCACTCAACGCGCCGGGGTCGAAGTCACGTCAGATCAGCGCGGAAGATCTGCTGGAACTCATGCCCGATCGCATGATCATCTGCCCGTGCGGCTACGACATCCGGCAAACGATGCGCGAACTCGACACGCTCACCTCTCAGCGCTGGTGGAAGCTGCTGCCGGCGGTCCAGGATGGCCAGGTGGTCATCGTGGACGGGAACCAGATGTTCAATCGCCCCGGGCCGCGGCTGATCGACGCGCTCGAATGGCTGACCGGCTGGATCAACGACCGCCCGGAACTGATCCCGCTGGACTTCCCGGTCCGCTCGGCTCTGCCGCCGAACCAGCTTCGGAGTGAACCTCCGAGCGGGCCGTGATCGGAAGCGACAGCTCGTGGTCGTGACCCCATCGAATCAAGAGCTCGCCACCGATCTCGAGCGCTGCTTCATCCTCGAGTTCCAGCTCAATCATCCCCTGCCAGTCCGCCGGGGTTCGACCATCCCGCGCACCGGCATTGCGTAGACGCCACTGGGAAACCTCAGCGCGGATGCCCGGAGGAACGTCGACCGATGGCCGCGGCGCACGGGTCATGTCGTCCCATTCATCCGCCCAGGCGGAACCGAAAAACACCACCTGCATCGGCTCATCCGGCGCCAGGGGAATGTCATTCCGCACGGAACGGAGCCGCTGTGAGGGGCGACCGATCGCGCGAACGGACAGCTCAACCTGGGGATGGCCTTCCAGTTGAACGATCACGCCGGCGTGACGCGGACCGACCCTTCTGAGTTCGAGCAGGGTTTTCAGTTCGATCTCTTCCCCCGGGCCGATGACGTCCCGGTCCAGATCCGGGGTCATGCATCCGCAGGTCGTATGAACCTGTTCGATTTTCACCGGTTCGCGCAGCCGGTTGCGCAGCCGAAACGTGTGTGCGGCCGTGGCGATCTCACCGTCGATCGTGACGAAGCCGAAATCATGTTCGTGTTCGCCGACGAGAACCGGGCGGCCGGCGAAAAGCCAGAGGACCAGTAGCACCGCGGCCGGAACCAGGAGCAGCGCGGCGAAAAGGGTCGCCACGCGGGTTTGGCTCAGACCGGGGCGCTCTTCGGGAAGATCGGTGGGCGGATCCATTCTCATCGTGGAATCATACGCAGGTGAGCGGCGCTGAGCGGCGCATGCGTCCTCGGGTGAACGGGTCCCTCCGCGCGGTCGCCGGCCGGCCCGAGAGCACCGGTGCGACGTTCACGGCAAGCGCCGGGCGCCTCCCTGCCGGAATGACAGCCCGATCGCCGCCGATCCGGGCGTTTGATGCGGCAAACCGGGCGGAATTCCGATGGTCGCGATGGCGCGACCTTTGCATCCTTAATTGGTCAGGGTGGTTGCGGAAGCGGACCGGTCGGACCGGCCTCTGCTGCTCCCGAGATACCACCGGAGGCCCACCTTAGGCCCGCCATAGGGAGGTACACGATGCGCATGGACCGATTCACGACACTCGCCCAGCAGGCCCTGGCCGATGCCCAGGCGCTGGCCCTGGAGAAATCGCACGCCGAGCTCTCCCCGCTGCACCTGCTCCGCGCCCTGCTCGAGGACCGGAACGCCATTGCGCGATCGATTCTCGACCGGTGCGGCGTCAACGGGGAACGTATCGCGTCCATCGCCGGCAGCGAACTGGATCGGCTGCCGACGGTCTCCGGCGGGAGCGGACAGCCGGCCACCGGCTCACCGTTGATCGAGGTTCTCACGACGGCGGAGAAGGAAGCGAAAGCACTCGGCGATGCGTATGTCTCTTCCGAGCACCTGCTGCTCGCCCTTGCCGAGACCCGGTCGGACGCCAAGGAAGTGCTCTCGGTCAACGGGGTGACCCGAAAGGATCTGCTGAGCGCGATCAAGTCGATGCGGCAGAGCTCCGGCGTGGAGAACATCAACGATCCCAATGCGGAGTCGACCTTCGAAGCACTGAAAAGGTACGGCATCGACCTGGTGGAGAAAGCCCAACAGGGCAAGCTCGATCCCGTCATCGGGCGCGATGAGGAGATTCGCCGGTGCATGCAGGTTCTGTCCCGGCGCACCAAGAACAATCCCGTCCTCATCGGCGAGCCGGGCGTGGGGAAAACCGCCATCGCCGAAGGGATCGCCACCCGGATCATCAACGGCGATTGTCCGAACTCCATGCGTGAGTCGCGCATCGTCGCGCTCGACGTCGGCCAGTTGCTCGCAGGGGCGAAGTACCGCGGCGAGTTCGAGGAGCGGCTGAAAGCCGTCTTGCGTGAAGTGACCGCCAGTGAAGGCCGGATCATCCTCTTCATCGACGAGCTGCACACGATTGTCGGCGCCGGAGCCGCGGAAGGGGCCGTCAGCGCGGGCAACCTGCTCAAGCCCGCCCTCGCCCGGGGCGAGCTGCGCTGTATCGGCGCGACCACGCTCGATGAGTATCGCAAGCACATCGAGAAAGATGCGGCGTTCGAACGCCGTTTCCAGCCGGTCTTCGTCGGCGAACCGTCGATCGAGGATACCCTGGCGATCCTGCGCGGCCTGAAGCAGCGCTACGAAGCGCACCACGGCGTGCGCATCCAGGACAGCGCGCTGGTCACCGCGGCCACGCTCAGCCACCGGTACATCGCGGATCGTTTTCTGCCGGACAAGGCGATCGATCTGCTCGACGAAGCGGCGTCGAAACTTCGGATCGAGAACGACTCGATGCCGGCGGAACTCGACGAGTTGAACCGCCGGATCATGCAGATCGAGATCGAGCGCGAAGCGCTCAAGCGCGAAACGGACGCCGAGTCGAAGAAGCGGATCGACTCGCTGGAGCGGGAGCTGTCCGATCTGCGCGAGCGGGAGAAGGGGCTGAAAGCCCGGTGGGATGAAGAGAAATCCGAGCTCGATGAGATCAAGCAGGTCAAAGCCACGATCGATTCCAAGCAGACCGAGCTCGAGCAGGCCCAGCGGCGCGGCGATCTGGAAACCGCCGCACGGATCCAGTACGGAGAGTTGCGCGAGCTTGATGAACGACTCCAGTCCGCGGAGCAGAAGCTCCACCGGCGACATGAAAGCGGCCGCGGCCTGGTCAAGGAGGAAGTCGACGCCGAACAGATCGCGGAAGTGGTCGCCAAGTGGACGGGCATCCCCGTGTCGAAACTGGTGGAAGGGGAGCGTGAACGGCTGCTGCGGATGGAAGGTGAGTTGAAGGAGCGCGTCGTCGGACAGAGCGATGCCGTCCGTGCGGTCAGTGAAGCGGTGCGCCGGAACCGTGCCGGCCTCGGTGATCCGAAGCGACCGATCGGCTCGTTTCTCTTCCTCGGCCCGACGGGCGTGGGGAAGACCGAGCTTTGCAAGACCCTGGCGGATTTCCTGTTCGACACCGAGGAGGCGATGGTCCGGATCGACATGAGTGAGTACATGGAGCAGCACGCGGTCGCGCGGCTGATCGGCGCCCCTCCCGGTTATGTCGGCTACGAGGAAGGCGGCCGCCTCACCGAAGCGGTTCGCCGGAGACCCTACTGCGTCGTCCTCTTCGACGAAATGGAAAAGGCCCATCCGGATGTCTCCAACGTGCTGCTCCAGGTGCTGGATGACGGACGTCTGACCGACGGCCACGGCCGGACCGTCGATTTCCGCAACACGATCATCGTGATGACGAGCAACATCGGCTCGCAGAAGATTCTGGAGCTGACCGAAGGCGGCGCGCTCGATTTCGAAATCGAAACGCACGTTCGGGAACTTCTCAAACGAACGCTGCGGCCGGAACTGCTCAACCGGATCGACGAAACGGTGATCTTCCACCAGCTCTCGCCGGATGACCTGACCGATATCGTTGACATCCAGATTCGTTCGCTGACCGATCGGCTCGCCGAGCGCGGCCTGTCGCTGGAGCTCTCACCCGGCGCGAAGGCGGCGCTCGCGGAGGAGGGCTACGACCCGCAGTTCGGGGCCCGGCCGCTCAAGCGCGTCATTCAGCAGCGGATCGAGAATCCGCTTGCATCGCAGATCCTCGGTGGCGAGTTCAAGCCGGGTGATCACATCGTGGTCGCCTCGAAGCGTGGCCGATTCGAGTTTGAACGTGTGGATGCGGGCTCGCCCCTGGAACGCACGAGCTGACCGGCACGCACTTCTGGACAACCCTGTTCGGGTCCACCCGGCCCTGTGCAACCAACCCGGGGTCCGACCCGGGCGACCGCCGGCCGGCAACCGGGACCCGGCGGGCTCGACCGCAAGCGCGGCGCGGAGCCGACAAACGCGTCCAAAAGAACACGCTGCTTCACATCGGTGAAGCAGCGTGTCATCATTTTTGAGTTTTTCGGGCCGAGGCTTCAAAAGGCCTCAGTCGTAGGCCTCAGCGGCGGCGACGACGAACGCCGACCAGTCCTGCCAGACCGAGCAGCGCGATCGCGCCGGGAGCGGGAATGATCGTGTTGATCTGCGAGATGCGGAAGTCCGCACCCGCGCCGGCATCGAATTCGAAGCTGACCGAGGAGATCGCGGACAGGTCGAGCGAGCCGATTCCGGCAAAGTCGCCGAAGCTGAAGAACGCCGACTGGGCACCGACGCTGTTGAGCGACAGCGTCAACGTGGCGGTGTTCACCCCGTCACTCATCGTGGCCGTGATCGGCAGCGCCGCGGCGCTGCCGTAGTCGAACGCCAGAAAATCGATATTCAGGCCGATCTGATTGCTGAAGTCGGCGTTCAGACCCGCGCCGCCGGCATCGTACAGAAGGCCGAGCTGGCCGGTCGCCTCTGACGTGCTGGTGTAATCGAACACGCCCGGGGCCACAAAGATGTTGATGCGCAGATCGTCAAGACCGGGAAAAGCCGCACTGGTCAGGGTGACACTGGTCTGGCGGGTTCCGCCCAACACGTTGTTCAACCCGGACTCGTTGATCGTCTGGGTGTTGCCCACGGTATCAACCGTCAGCGGCCAGCTGGCCTGAACATCAGTGAAGTCATCGATCAGGATCGACGCTTCGGTCTGACTGACCAGACCGATCGTGCCTGCCGCGAGCACCGCCGCGATAGCCGTACCCTGTACTCCGCGTACGAAAACTTTATCTTTCATTGGGGTCTTCTCTCTTTCATTCTCGCTGTCCCGGATCACTCCGGGAGGTCTTTCTCATTCTGACCGGCGGACAGTCAAAGCCGGTCTCCACTCGCACCCTTCGTGGCGGCATCCGTATCGGATGCACCTCAAGGCACGGTTATGGTACATCAGAAATCGATGCGAGCAACGAAAATTCTCGCATTTCCACGATATCGACCCCATGCACACGCCACGCACATGGCTGAGGCCCGGCACCGGGATCCCGGGCGAAGATCACCGGGACAGAACCCGATCAAACCATGAGACCGCGGCCGCTGAACCCTTACGTTGACCGTATCCTTGCACGATTTCCGGCGGGCGGGTAGAGTCCCGCCTGGTTATGGTGTCCGCATAACGGGATCGAGACTCGCTCCCGTGGACTTGATAGGGAAGACGGTGAAAATCCGTCACGGACGCGCCGCCGTAACGGGCTGCCGGCAACTGCCGGCCGTCGCATTCAAGGTGCCACTGCCTGATCCGCAAGGGATCCGGGCGGGAAGGCGAATGCGGCCGATGCCCGAAGTCGGAAGACCTGCCGTAACCAGTTGGCGTGGCCCTCGCGACTCAGGGGCATGGCCGTTACGGATTCTGTGTGCCGGTCCGTTCCCGCCGGCATATCTCGTAACGATTCATGCGCGAGGCCGAAACTGGTGATCCACTCGGGAGCCGTTCCGCGCGCAATCGGAGCGAAAACGGAAGGAAAGAAGAAGTGATGAACGCACGCAATTCTCTCGTGGTCGGCGCTATCGGTGCGGGCCTGTTCACCACCGGTCTCGAGGCCGAGGTGATCCACGTTGAGCCGATCGAAGTTGGCAGCGGCCTGTTCAGCTCGTTCGTACAGGTGGACTTTCAGATCGGTGAAACCTTTGTCTTCGAGGTGTTCTACAACGACGGGGCGACGAGCAGCTTCGACCTGCTGCTCACCCTGAACGCGGATGAACAGCTGGGGTTCGAACTGGAGTACACCCCCTTCGACTTCGGGCCGTTTGTCACCGGTCTGGGGTATGAGGGCATCTTTGAAAGCGGTGACGGCAGCAACGGGGAGCCCTTCTGGGGATTCTGGGCCAAGGACCACATCGACGGCACCTGGGCCTTCCCCGGCGCCGGGGCTGCAGACCATCTCGCCGGCAACGGGTCGTGGAGCGGCTGGGTCTTCGGCAACGGACAGTCGCCCGTGGACGTGATCATCCCCGCTCCCGGGGCCGCGGCGCTCCTTGCCGGACTCCTGGTGGCTCGTGGTTCCCGACGGCGGGTCCGCTGATCCTGTGTCCATGATCCGGCCCGATGATCCGGCCCGATGATCCGGCCCGATGACCTCATCCCTTCGCCGCAACCGGCGCGGCAGCGCCGGTTGCGACGAGAGACCCGCTTCTGGAGGAAACACCCCCCATGAAAAACATGGCACAACAGTTGACCCATGCACTCGCTCGCCCGTCTCGCGGCTCGGGCGCGACCGTCCTCGCCGCTCCCCTCTTCCTTGGCCTCAGCCTCCTGCTGACCCCGGCCGCGCCGGCGGGGACGCCCTCGCCGTTCGCCACCGAGG
>SLDM01000083.1 GCA_007125255.1 Phycisphaerales bacterium | reverse complement strand
CGACGAAGGGACGGAGGAGGAAGGGGACACGCGCGACATTGAGTTGTCCGTTTTTAAAGCGTCAGTCGATGATCAACCAGAATTCGTCGAAACCATCGACGTCAGGGTGCTCATCATCCACAGGTTGACCCGTGCATGAGACCTCAAACACATCACGGTCGTCTTCATCGTCGGAACCTGCGAAGTCGGCGAATCCGTGGGTGAAGCAGTCATCCAACCACTCGTCGTAGCGTGGCGCAGGCTGATTCAACTCAGGTTCCGCGGGCTCTTCGCCATGCTTCCGTGGCATCCATGGCCGGTGTCGTCCGTCGATCAGGACCGATCAGGATTCGTGGCCATCGCCATCGCCATCGTTGTCGCCTTGGTCACCGCCGCCGACGTTCGACTTCAGGGAGTGGCCAACCATGCAGTCATTGAACACGTTCGGCTGACCGTCGGCGTCTGCGCCGCCGCAACTCATCCCGGCCGCGCGATTGCAGAATTCGTGCATGTCTTCAACACCGTGTGGCAATACGATCGAAGCGTAGGCCACCTGTTTCGGACACCAGCAGAGACAGGACTCCCAGTACGCGCCGGTCTGCTCAGTCAGGGTCAGGTTCATCGCCGGAGCGAGCACGATGAATTCACCTTCCAGGGTCATGAGCGTGATCTCTTCCGCGCCGAGGTTGATGATCGATCCGCTCAGGAGAACCTCCCCCGGATTGAGGCGCTGACCCGCGGATCGAATCCCGGTGGTCGATCTCGTCAAGGTCTGCGCGACCAGATCGGTGCCGCCGGAGGAGAGCACCACGACCGCGCCGTCCTCGATCGAGCGCAGGTGGTTCACGGCCAGCGGCAGGGACTCGCCCCCGGCGGCGTGGTGCTGCACGGCGCCGTACTGAAAGTTTGCCCGCGAATCCCGCTGCCCGTCCGGTGAAACGCCCAGCATTCCCACGACCACCGCCGCCACTGCCGCGAGACCGGTGTACCTTCGAGTCAACTGCATGTTCTTTCCTTTCGTGGTTCTGCGCCCGCACTGAAAACCGGAACGTGGCTGAACTGGATCAAGAAAGGGGCGGCGGGCGACCCCGGATGCCACGGTGAAGGGGATGATACATCTTGTGAGATCGATTTGCCAGGCGGAGCGAGGAAGAGGAACAGAGGCACTGAGGCACTAAGGCACGTAGAGAGAGTAACGGAGTGACGAAGAGAAGCGACGAAGCGACGGAGGGAAGGCAGTTGGGACTGATGGCATCTGGGCAGTGAGTGGCTGGCGGCCTGGACAGTGCGATTGCACTTGGGCGGGGACGACGCTGTCGCCGTCGCGCGGAAACTCGATGCCTGGATGCCTCGGTGCCTCGGTGCCTTGACCCACCATCCCTGGGCATTCAGCGCCGGTTGCGGTAAGAATGGAAAATGATGGCATCCGTACGGCCAGTCGTTTTGTCGGCTTCTGAAGCCCGCCGGCTCTTCATGCACCAGCAGGGTCTGCTGCGTGATCCGAACCGGCGCGCCACCGCCGCGTCATTGCGCACGCTCATCGAACAGCTCGGCTTCGTGCAGATCGATTCGATCAACATGATCGAACGGGCCCATCACCTCACGCTGCATACCCGCCTGGAGCACTACCGGCCGAAGCTGCTCGCGCGGCTCCTGGAACGCGATCGGCACCTCTTCGAGAACTGGACGCACGATGCATCGGCGATTCCCAGCGCGTGGTTTCCCCACTGGCGGCATCGGTTCCGCCGCGCTGAAGTGCGAATCGGCGCAAATCGCTGGTGGCGCGAGCGCGTCGGGCGCAACGTCGACCGCGTGATCGCGGAGGTGCGCGAGCGCATTGAGCGCGACGGGCCGCTGATGTCGCGCGACTTTGTGGATGACGCGCCGGGCGGATCCGGACCGTGGTGGGGGTGGAAGCCGCAGAAGGCGGTCCTGGAGTATCTCTGGCGCACGGGTGAGTTGGCGATCGCCGGCCGGGTGAACTTCCAGAAGGTCTACGACCTGACCGGGCGCGTGCTGCCGGAGGTGGTGAAGCTCGAGGCGCCGGATGAAGAAGCGCACCTCGAGTGGGCGTGCCGCTCCGCCCTGGAGCGGCTCGGCGCGGCGAGTGAAGCGGAGATCGCGGGGTTCTGGCGGGCCGCCGACCTGCCCCGGGTCCGGGCGTGGTGCCGAAAGGCGCTTCAGCGCGGCGAAATCGCGGAAGTGTTGATCGAATCGGCGGACGGATCGAAGCCGCAGCCCGCGTTCGCCCGGCCGGACTTTGCTCGACTGATCCGCACCGCGCCGGACCCGCCGGAACACCTGCGGCTGCTCTCGCCGTTCGATCCGGTGATTCGCGACCGAAAGCGGCTGCAGCGCCGGTTCAACTTTGATTACCGGTTCGAAGCGTTTGTGCCGGCGGCGAAGCGCCGGTTCGGGTACTACGTGCTGCCGATTCTGGAGGAGGATCGATTCATCGGCCGGCTGGACGGGAAATTCGACCGGGCCGCGGGTGAGCTGCGTATTCACCGGATCTGGGCCGAACCGGGCGAGAGGTTCACGAAAACGCGGCTCGCTTCGCTGGATGAGGCGCTGGAACGGCTGGCGGCGTTGATCGGCGCGGAAGCGTGGACCCGTCCGAAACCCGTTCGGATCGATTCCGGCCCGGTTCATCGATCGCCGCGCGATTGACCGCACCCGTGTCCGTGTGGGAAGCTACCCTGTTCGGTCGGCCCGCGGACGAGGAGCCCCGGCCGAGCGAGGCGGAGAGATCGAGTTGTCCATGTGTTCATGGTATTCAGGGTATTCAGGGTATTCAGGTGATAGTCGCCGCGGCGTGACGCCCGTCCCGGTCCCTCAGACCCCGGAGTTGTGATGGCGCGGAAGAAGACCGCCAACAAGGCCGGCCCCCGGCGCTCGATTCGCTGCTATCTGTGCGGCCACGTGCAGGATGTCTCGGCGCGCACCATGAGCACGACCTGCCCCGGCTGCAACCGCGCGATCAAGGTCGAGAACGTCACCGTCAAGAGCTACCTGCCGGTCAATGACCTGCAGACGTGCGGCGAGGTGACGATCACCAAGCGCGGCCGGGTCGTCGCCAAGCGGATTCAGTCCGGTGAGGGGATCATCTGTGAGGGGGCGATGGAAGGGGCGGTGGAGACCGATGGTCCGGTGCAGCTCGGGGGCAAATCCTCGTGGAAGGGCCAGCGGCTCGCCGGACGCTCCCTGGTCATCGAAGATGGCGCGACCCTGCTCGGACACGTGAAGATTCCGTGGGATCGCGATGAGGATGCGAGTGCGAACGGGATAACGAAGTGACGAAGTGACGGAGGGGAGGAATTTCGAGAGGCACGAAGGGAAGGCATCCGGGGACCAAGGCATCGAGGGGCGGAGCAGCGCAGAGAGAATGGGGCCTGTCGATCGGCAAAGGGCCCTCGGCAGATGGGAAGCTGTTGTCGAATCGTCGCCATGTCGAGACGTCTTTCGCCTCACTTGACAATCTTCGGGAATGACGAACTCAGGACGCGCACCGACCTCACCCACCCCTTCGTCACTCCGTTACTCCGTCACTTCGTCACTTCCCCTCGGTGCCTCTCACACTGCCTCCGCTCACCCGTGCCAGTCCTTGTGCCGACCGGCAAGCGAGCGCCGGCGACCTCACGATTCCGGCCGGCCCGAATCACTCAGCCGCTCGACGATGAGGATGACCGCGACACCGAGGACGACCAGGCCGAGCAGCCAGATCGCCGCCGCGGCGGCTACCGTGAAGTAGACCTCTTCCATGGCCGACCAGAGTCGGGTCCCGAGGGTCTCGACATTGAGCGGCGCGAGCAGAAGCGTTGCCGGAAGTTCCTTGGCGGTCGTGATAAAGACCAGCATGCTGCCGGCGGCGAAGGCCGGCACGAGTTGCGGCATGGTGATGCGCGACCACCGGAAGAGCGCGGAGCCGCCGAACTGCTCGGCCGCGTCGATCTGTTCGTGATGGATGCGCTGCGCGGCGGCCCGCAGCGGCCCGGCGGCTTCGGGCAGGAAGAGGATCGCGTACGAGAGCAGCAGGACCAGGTGCGACTGGTAGAGCCGGGCATCGACCGGCAGGCGCAGCGCCCACTCCAGGGCGTGGTCGACGCGCAGAGCGAGGCCGGCCAGGGCGATCGCGACGATGAGCCCGGGCAGGGCAAATCCGAGCAGCGTTAAAGGCGTCAACCACCGCGCCCAGCGCCCGGCGGCGCTCGCGCCGACGTGAAGCGAGACCAGCGGCAGGACGAGGATGGGAACCAGGACGGCGGCGGCGGCGGCGAGCATGAACGTCGTCCCGGCCGCCGGCCCGGCGGCGAGGAGAACCTCACCGGCCGTCTGGGTCCCGATCTGGGTCCCGGCCTGGGGGGTCCCGGTCCACGTCCGGGCCAGCCAGCCCAGGGCCGCCAGCAGCGGCACCGCCACACCGATCACTACTGGAAGCAGGGCAAGAGCCGCCAGCAGGATGCTCCACGGGCCGAATCGAATCGGCGCGGGGGGGACCGGGACGGCGGAACTCGCCCGGTCGGGTACGGTCCGGAGGCGCATCAGGCCGAGAATCATCAGCCCGCTCAGGACGATGAGCACGATGCACAAGGCGCGGGCGTCGGCGAACCCGAAGGCGGTGGTGTAGCGGTGGTAGATCCCCCAGGTGATCGATTCAAAGCCGACCAGCGACACCGCACCGAAGTCGGCGAGCGTGTACAGACCGGACAACATGCCGCCCCAGACGATGGAAGGCCGCAGCCGCGGCAGGATGATCGCGGCGAAGGCGGTGATCCGGCCCGCGCCGAGACCGAGCGCAGCTTCCTCCAGCGTGGTGCACTCCTTCATCAGGGCCGCACGAACCGCGAGCATGGTGTAGGGATACGTACAGCTCACCAGGATGATCCAGCTGCTGATCGCCGGTTGCCGGGTCGGTCTCAGGAACTCCGGCCAGAGTCCGCCGAAGAGTCCCTCGTGCCCCGTCGCCGCGATCAGTCCGAAGGCGATGACGTAGCTCGGCATCGCCAGCGGAGCCACGAGCAGGATGAGCAGCACGCCGCGGGCGAACGCCGGGAGCCTTGCCCGGACGAGAACCCACGCAAGAATCGTTCCCAGCGTCATCGCGCCGAGGGCCACGGTCACCGCCAGGGCGACCGAGCGACCGATCATGCGCCACGTCTCGGCCCGCTGGAGTACGCCGATCAGATCGCCCGGATCCCGCAGGACGCCCGCAAGCAGGTTGAGGACCGGGCTGAGAACCAGCAGCACGACGGTTGCCGCCAGCAGCACGGTCACGCGACGGGCCGTTCGGGGAGATTCAAGGTTCATGGGGGAGAACATTCTGATCGATCAAGAGGCGATCCGCGAGCCCGGACCCTCAGTTCTCAGGAACGTGTTGCGACCAGGTTTCGCGCACCATCTCGAGCGTCGGAGCAGTGCCGGTCCAGAGCGCGCACTGCTGCGCCGCCTGCCGCAGGAAGAGTTCATCCCCCGTGATCGCGCGGGCGCCCGCCCGTTCCGCCAGTTCGATCAGCGGCGTCCGCAACGGGGTGTAGACGGTGTCAAGGACCGTGACGGATCGATCGAGCGGCATGGTGCCCGGCAACGGTGATGCGTCCGGGGCGGGGCCGCCGGTCATGCCGATCGAGGTCGCGTTGATGATGATGTCAAAGCCGCCGTCGTCATCAACGCCGGGTGAGCCGAAGACCACACGGGCCGCGCGGCCTCCCGCGGCGCGGCCCCCATCCGCCCCCCCCCCATCCGCAGGCGAACCGTCAAACGCCGCGGCCAGTTCCCGTCCGCGTTCGGCGGACCGGTTGAAGATCACGATCGACGCCCCGCAATGCGACAGCGCGCCGGTCGCCGCCCGGGCGATCCCGCCGGCACCGAAGATCGCCACCCGCTTCCCCGCGAACTCGGCGGGCGCGATGCCCATTCCCTCACCGAGCGCCTCCACGATGGCCGGGGCGTCGGTGTTGTGGGCCCGGAGACGGCCCTCCTCGACCAGAAGCGTGTTGGCCGCGCCGATTCGTTCGGCCAATGGATCGATTTCGCCGCCGCGCTCACGGACAAACCGGATGAGATGTTCCTTGTGCGGAATCGTGATGCTCGCGCCGCGGAAGTGGAGACTCTCGCAATCGATCCACGCCCCGAGCGTCGCCTTGAAGTGCTCGTACTCCGGGGGGATCGGCAGCGGCAGGTACACCCCGTCGTGACCGGACGCGTGGAAGAGCGCGTTGTGCAGGTGCGGGCTTCGGGAGTGCTCGACCGGCCAG
Organism: Phycisphaerales bacterium; assembly: GCA_007125255.1. Lineage (GTDB taxonomy): Bacteria > Planctomycetota > Phycisphaerae > Phycisphaerales > SM1A02 > SKZB01. The sequence continues at coordinate 2,612 of SLDM01000083.1, read as the reverse complement.
CCGACGACGCCGTAGACCGCGGTAGTACGTGAAATAGAACCGAACCGGTAGCGATCGCGCAGTTCCGTCAGCGCGGGCTGACCCGGCGCGGTCTCCGACTCGGGTGCGTCGGCGGCGAAGGTGAGCAGACCGCCGAACTTCGGCGCGAGAATACGGCTGGGCAGGCCGAACTGACCCATCGCCAGGGCGATGGTCGGCTTGCGGCGTTCCCTCAGCAAGTCAAACACTTCGAGGTTGTCGCGCAGCGAGCGGGCCCGCCACGCGACCTTGATGACGTCACAGGCGGGTTCATCCGTCATCGCTTCGATCTTCTGAAGCAGGTCGCGGGGACGGGATTCAAAATCGTGCGCGGAGAGGATCAGCCCCGTCGCGCGGTGGCCGTCTCCGGAACTGGTCCCCGAACTGGCCCCCGAATTGGCCCCGCCGTCGAGCTGGGACCGGAGCGCCGCCTGTTCGTGCGGATGGTTGAGCCAGGCGCGGAGCTCGAGGTCGAGGTAGCGCGGCGGCGATTCGGTTCCCGCGAGCGACCGCAGCAGGGCGAAACGATCCCGGTCATCGCCGGTAAACCGCCCGCCTTCCTGCGCGCCGCGGATCGTGACGATCGACGGCGCGGCGGCATCGGCGACGAGACGCGCGATCGCGGGAAGCGCTTCTTCGTGGAGGGCCAGTTCATCACAGCGCCATTCGATCAGCCGCGCGCCGAGCTTGACGCCGGCCGCGGCACGCTCCAGGGCATGGTCCACCGCCTCGGGCGAGGGCACGTAGATGGGTAGCGCAATCAACGTCACGGGCGGTATGGTACGGCAGAGACCGTTTCCCCGGTGGGCCCGGCCGCTGCCGGTGGGCGGTGAGTTCCAACCCCTGCGATCCGGCCGTACCATACCGGCATGACCGATCCGAACGTAGAACGAGCGCTGAGCGAACTGCGCGGCAACTCGACCGCCGAAATGCAGTTCGAAGAGCAGCTGCGCCCGATCCGGTACGTGATCACCCGGGAGGGCCGGCTGGCGATGCCGGCGATGCTCGCCATGCTCAAGTGCTTCGATACCGTGCTCTTCGTGCCGCAGTGCTACGAACAGGCGACCGAGGTGCAGGTGACGCTCGAACAGTTCGAGGAGAAGGGAGAGGCCGGCGCGATCGCCGATCGCTGGCGGATCTACCACGGCGAACCGGATGATCTCTACTGGGCGATCGCCTCGGTCGACTGTGTGCGCTGTGACGGCGTCGTGGTGGACGGTGACGCGATCGATCTCAGCAACCCGCTGGCGGAGCACGAGGCCCGCATCTGCAAGCACATGAACGAAGAGCACCAGGACGATCTGCGCCTCCTGTGCAAGCACTTCGGCGGAACGGAGATCGAAGAGCCGCGCATGGTCGGCGTCGATCCGCGCGGCATCGATATCCGCGCCCGGTTCGACGTCTACCGCGTGCCGGCGCGCGAAATCATGGATTCGCCCGAGCGGGTGCGCGAGGTGCTGGCCGCGATGACCGTCGACGCCCGGAATCGCGCCAATGGGGAGGCCAGTGGGGCGGCCGGTGGGGAGGAAGCATGAGCCGCGACCAGGGCGAGCAGCGCATCGTGATCACGCGCCCGCTCCCGGGGCATCCGGTGCCGAAGCTCCGGGCGAAGGGATTCGAGAACATCTGGATCAACCCCGTCGATGAACGGATGGGGCGGGAGGACCTGCTGGCCGCCATCCGCGGCGCGCACGCGGTTATCGCGACCCCGGCCGACACCGAGATCAACGCGGAGTTCTTCGACGCGGCGGGGGAAGAGCTCAAGGTGGTCAGCAACTACGCCGTCGGCGTGGATAACGTCGATCTCGAGGAGGCCCGCCGCCGAAACGTCATCATCGCGCACACCCCCCACGCGGTGACCGAGCCGACGGCGGATATCGCCTGGCTGCTGATTCTCGCCGCCGCACGGCGGGCTCAGGAAGGCCAGTCGCTTGTGCGCAGCGGCCGCTGGAAGGGCGTCGGGCCGAACGAACTGCTCGGTCAGCGATTGACCGGCAAGACACTCTTCATCGTCGGCGCGGGCCGGATCGGCTTCGCCACCGCGAAGCGATCACTCGGCTGGGAGATGAACATTCTCTATCACGCGCGCACGCAGCACGAAGAGTTCGAGCGGCCGCCACTGGGCGCGAAGCGCGTCGGTCTCGATGAGGGATTGCGCGAAGCGGATGTCGTGAGCATTCACACGCCCCTGACCCGCGAGACGCGGTACCTGATCGGGGCGAAGGAGCTCGCGCTCATGAAGCCGAACGCCCTGCTCGTGAATACCGCCCGCGGGCCGGTCGTTGAAGAGCGGGCCCTGGTCGACGCGCTGCGGGGCCGGAAGATCTTCGCGGCGGGGCTGGATGTCTTCGAGAACGAGCCGCGCCTGGCGGAGGGGCTGAGGGAACTGCAGAACACCTTTCTCCTGCCGCATCTCGGCAGCGCGACGGTCGAGGATCGGGAGTGGATGACGGAGCTGGCGGTGGAGAACGCCGCGGCCGCCCTGCGGGGTGAAGAGCCGCCGCACGTCTTTATTCCGGCATGAGGCCCCGCGGTTTCCGGTGCGCTGGCGGGCGGCTGGTGGAGAGTCTTTTCCGGCGGATGGGATGGTCGGG
>SLDM01000140.1 GCA_007125255.1 Phycisphaerales bacterium | reverse complement strand
CGATCGTGTCGCGCGGGTCCTGTGGGGAACGAACGGCTGGATCGGAATTCGGCGACGCAGGAGTGGATCGTTCTATCACTGGAGAAATCAAAAAGAGGAGAAAACGGCAGATGCATTTTTCAAATTTGTGCGCGGCGCGTCATTCGGCATTGAGGGCGGCAGCGCTCTCGGCCGGCGCGATCACGATCATGGGCCTGGCAAGCGGCGGTCACGCCGCCCCGCCCAGTGTGGATGTGGTTCTACCCGAGAACGATCCCGCCCCGACCGGAGCCCTGGTCTCAGGCTTTCAGAAGCCCTCGAGCAACGATCTCGGACAGGTCGGTTTCGTCGGGATCCTCAACGATGGTGACCGGTTCATCTGGTTCAATGACGATTTCGTCTGGTTCAACAGCAGTTTCGAAGCGGGCACGCTGACCGGCGGTACCGCCACGATGGGGATCAGCGACAACGGCGACTGGGTCTACAACCCGCAGATCGACAGTGAAGACGGGCTGATCAAGAACGGCGAGGTGCTCCTCGTGCGCGGCGATCCCGCGGAGGGGTTTCCGGATCAGTTCATCAGCTTCACCAGCCGTCTGCAGATGCTTCCCGACGCCACGGTGTTTGTCGTGGCCGGCCTGACCACGACACAGGGCGGTTCATCCAGCCAGGGTCGCGTGCTGTACCGCATCACGCCTGAGGAAGAGATGATTCCCGTCTTCGCCAGCGGCGATACGGTCGCGGGAGTCACGCTTTCCTCGGGCAGCAACGGCATCGGGTTCGGATACCGCATTTCACGGAACGGTGAACATCACATTCACCGTCTCGTCGCGGCCGGCTCCGCACCGAACAACTTCGTCTACGTCGATGGCAGCGTCGCGGCATTCCAGGGAGCCCCCGTCGGTGACGGCACCACGTGGAACGCATTCCGTTCGGTCAGCATCAACAACCACGGAGACTACCTCTTTACCGGTACGACGAGCGCATCGCCGGACGGCGGCACGAACCACGTGACCTACAACGGTCAACTCGTGCTTCGGGCGGGCATGACGATCGATGGCTTTGAACTGCCTTCGAACGCCACCTCCCAGGCCGTCAGCATCAGTGACAACGGCAGCGCCGTGCACGGCTGGACCTGGGGATCCGGCGCCTCCGCCGGCGGCGCGATCTTCTATTCACCCGACGCTTCCGAACTCGAGTCGAGTTCGATCCTGCTCGTCGAAGTCGGCGGAATGGTCGACACCACCGGAGACGGCCAGGCGGACGCGATCGTGCGCGGCCTCAACATTTCGGAGATTGCCGGGCCGAGCTTCGATCTGCCGAGCCAGCCCTGGCTGTACACCGAGCTCGAGCTCGAACCGCTTTCCATGCCGGGCGTGGTTTTCGACGCGATGGCCCGAATCAACTTTCCGGCCGATACGGTATGCGTGGGCGATCTGACTGGAGACGACGTTGTCAACGTCTTCGATCTGCTCGCGCTGCTTGATGCCTGGGGAGAGTGTGTCGAACCGAACGACTGCCCGGCCGATCTGAATGGCGATGGGCTCGTCAACGTCTTCGACCTGCTGATCCTTCTGGAGCAATGGGGCGTGTGCCGGTAACCCGATCCGCGGGACTGTTTCCAGCAAGATGCCTCACGACGCGGCGCTCCGGCGCCGCGTCGTTTTTGAGAGGTTGGCGGGCGCGGCCCGGTCGGCGCCTCCGGTCCCGCGCGGCCGGGGGCTCACGGAAAGAGCCGCCGCGTCGACCACGAACCACCATCGCCGGCGGTGTAGACCATGCGGTCATGGAGTCGATAGTGGTGTCCCTGCCAGAACTCGATGCGATCGAGCGAGACCTGGTAGCCGCCCCAGTGGGGCGGACGGGGAACCGCCTGACCTTCAAATTGCTTCTCCATCTCCGCGACCGCGGCGTCGAAAGTTTCGCGATCCCGCAGCGTCTCGGATTGCCGGCTGGCCCACGCGCCGATCTGGCTGACCCGAGGACGCGTCGCGAAGTAGGCATCGGACGCCTCATCACTGAGCAGAGCCGCACGCCCTTCGATACGGATCTGCCGGTCCAGGGGGTCCCAGTGAAGGAGCAGCGCCACCTGGGCATGGGCGGCAATGGCGCGGCCCTTGCGTGATTCCCGGTTGGTGAAGAAGACCGCGCCCTGGTCATCGAGGTCCTTGAGCAGCACAATCCGGGCGGAAGGACGGCCGTCGGGATCGATCGTCGCCAACGTCATGGCGTTGGGGTTGGGCAATACGGATTGCTGCGCCTCGCGGAACCAGGCGTGGAAGACGGGAATCGGGTCGGCGGGCGGTGCGTCGAAGTTCATGGACGAATCCTCGTGAAAAACGGAACGAGACATCCGGAATTCCACGGTTGGACTGACCAAACCCTGGAAAAATGTATTCGCATTCGGAGATTCAGGCACGATACTATAAGGAAGAAGTCGGTCCGTTGACCCTGCGGCGGGTTCTCGCTTCCTGCCGATCGAACGGGCGTGTGCGCAGGCAGGATGAGGAAACGGGGAGGTTGAAGGCAAGCCGGGTCGAAAGACCGGTTGAAGGGCCATTCGGACGGGATGCCATTCGGACGGGATGAGAGCCACGTGCGCGGGTCGCGGCCCTCAGGGCCGGACGCGCGGGATCGTTCACCCCATGCGCCCCACGGGGCCACCGGTGGGAGGGCCTGCCGATGCACGAGATTCGAAACTTCACGCTGATCGTCGCCCTGATCGCCTGCGGTGTCTGGGCGTTCATCGTCTGGTTCGTTCTGAATCCCGAGACGGCGACACTGCTGACCGCCCAGCGCTACGGGACGCTGGCCCTTGCCGCCGGCCTCGGGGGGTGGCTGTACTACGGCATGGTCATCGAAGACAAACTGCCCGATCATCTTCGGGAGGTTGTCGGCCCGGTCTACTACGAGGTCGATGGGCTGTCGTTTCTCCCCACGGTGCGGGTGAACGGCGACCAGGCCGAAATCTCGCTCTACTACCAGAATCGCCATGAGAATCTCGCGGAGGTCATCGTTCATCTTCGATGCCCGGAGGACAGCTTTCTCGTTCGGGAGGATTCTCGTGACATCTCCTTCGCCTTCCGCGCCGGCGGCGGGGACTTCGGCGTCATTCATCAGCCCATCGCGGTGCCGCGACATCTTCAGGGAGAAGTCGTGACGATCGAAATGGCGGCGAACAGTTACTACCCCCGCAGTCACGGGGCGTGCTGGCGCAAGAAGCCCGGCCTGGAATGCGGCACGCTGCCGGCGGACTGGAGCGGCGGCGCGTTCAAGACCGGGGTTCTGGAAGGATCGCGCGACATGGTGCTGATCAACCCGGTCGAGCTTCACTTCGCCATGCCGCTCGGGGTAAGAACGGAACGACCGGACTCCCGGCCATGGACCCAGGAGCGTATCGCGGCGGGCGAAGAGGAAGGACAACTTGCCATGACGGGCTGATCCCCGCGCGCCGTCCGCAAGACCCCGCGCGGCTGGCCCGCAGCGGGGATGGAGATTTCGAGCAGGGGCTTACCCGGAGCAGGCACCCCAGTTTTCCAGGACATTGAGCAGGTCCAGTACATCCACGCGGCCGTTGCCGTTGGTGTCCTCCGGACACGGGTCGTCGCCACACAAGCCCCATGCGTCCAGTACGCGCAGCAGGTCCGGAATCCCGACCGAGTCGGACTCGGTGACATCTCCGATGCACGCCGACAGGTCCGGGATATTCGTTTCATAGATCCGCTGGTCGAACGGGCTGCCGATGAAGAATCGCCGCGGGTCGTCCGGATCGCGCGTCAGCCCGCCCACCATTTTCGGGCCGTCGGCAATGATTAGATGCTCGATGGTTCGGAAGACCGTCAGGTCCGGGTCAATACAAGCGCGGGAAAGCGTATTCCTCGGTCCGTCCGAGCTGAGCGGCCGCGTGTACCAGAAGTAGTGGTAACCGTCGGCGTCCGTCCTGTCGTAGAGCATATCCTGCATGAACGGCGCGCCGCTGACCTCGTACAGGAGTCTACCGTCGGTATCGTAGACCTGCTGACCCGCCACCAGGATCCGCGTCTCGCCATCGTGCTCGAAGAGCGCCACCGCCGGCGTCTTGGTGTGGGCCAGTGTCCCGCCAACCGGGAAGGTCTCCCACTGACTTCGCAGCAGCGAGGGGGCGGCGTTGTAGAGCTCGGCGCCGATTCCCACGAACATGCCGGCAGCGCCCGCGTACAGCGAACCGTTGTAATCCAGCGCATCCAGCATGACGTACGGCGCCCGGCCGAGCAGCTTCAGTGTTTCCAGGTCGTAATAGTACGACGCGGCCGGTGCCCCTGCGGAGCTGGCCACGGCGATGTGGCCGGTCTCGTCGACCATCAGTGCCGTCAGCGGGTAGAAGGGCTGCGGCTCGTCCAGGGGCAACTCCGCATAGCGATCCGCGGTGACGTAGGTCACCCGCGGCGAATCGTCGGCGAGTCCCGAGGTGAGCCCTACGGAAAGGGAGAGGACGCAACCAGCCAGAACGTGCGCCCGGGAGCCGGGGTGAGAGCCACCTGCCTGCCTGCGATTCAGTCCGGTATTCATGCCAGTTACCTCGTTCTTTCGTGGGTTTCCAGGACGGTCACGAACCGATGGTGACCGTGCGGTGAGCGTGGCGCGCCTTCTGATCGCGCTTCCGGACCCGGCCTTTCCCGAAACTGGCCGATTCCGATCCACCCGGATGTTCCCGTCACCCACGTCCCGAGAGTATGACCGCATCGGCGCCGTCGGGCAAGGGAAAACCGGATCTCGCGCCGAGGTGTTAATCAGGGCAAGGAGAGGCTCGGGCGGGGCAGGCCGGCGCGGATGTTCCCGGACGGGCGCTCACCCGGCAGCGTCAAAATCGGGAATGCTCTTGAACGCAATCCGCGCCGGGGCGGCATTGCGTGAATCGTGCATCGATCCCGGATACACCGCCGCCCGGCCGAACTTCGTGTTGATCGCATCCATCGTCCGGGCCAGTTGCATTCCCTTCTGCGCGCCCGGGAAGAGCGGCGGCGCCACGCTTGCGCTTGCTTCCAGCTCGTGCAGGGTGATCGATACCCGCAGAGGCGTTCCGGGCAGAACCCGCGCGGCGTGGGCCGGCCAGATCGATCCGAACGCGCCCAAGAGCTCCATCGTGTCCTGCGTCAAGGGGAGTTTCACCGTGCGGTGCCACGTTCGATCGTCGAGGCACATGACACCGACCGTCATCTGCCGCGCCCAGTAGCCGAGCGAGCGCAGGCGCGTCGCGGCCTTGCTGATGAGTCGCACCAGGACGCCTCGGCCGCCCTCCTGCGTGCGCCGCTCGGGCGGCAGGACGTGCTGGTGCCCGATCGAACGCCGGCGCGATGGCGGCTCCCAGACCTCCTCACCGCGCAGCCAGCGGAACCAGGTCCGGCCGACCACGCTCTGCCAGATCGCCTGCATCTCGCCTTCCGACAGCGCGCACAGTCGTTCGACCGAATCCACCCCGCGGGCCTGCAGGCGCTGGTGCATGCGCGGCCCGATGCCGGGCAGGTCGCGCAGCGACAGACCGAGGAGTTTCCCCGGCAGGTCCTTCCGCTCAATCACGACCAGACCGTCCGGCTTCTCCAGTTCGGTGCCGACCTTGGCGAGAAACCGATTCGGCGCGATTCCGATCGATGAGCGAAGCTGCTCACCGACATGCGCGGCAATGCTCGCCTTGATCTGGCGGGCAAGCTCAACCGCCCGTTCCGGCTCGCGCTCCCGGCCGAGCAGGGTGCAGTGCAGTTCATCGATCGAGTGGATTGCGGCGACGGGCACGCAGCGCTCCACCGCGCGGATGACCTGGTGGTGCAGGTCGACGTACGTTTCGGGGCGGGCCTTGACGAACGTGATCGCCGGACAGAGCCGCCGCGCTTCGCTGACCCGCGTGCCGGTCTTTACGCCGTGGGCCTTGGCTTCGTAGCTTGCGGCAATACAGCAGGTCGTCTCCGCCATCACCGGCACCACGCCGACCGGGCGGCCGCGCAGGGCGGGCCGGAGCTGCTGCTCCGCCGAGGCGAAGTACGAGTTCAGATCCAGGAACAGCGTGGTGAGCATGGCTTCATCGCCGGGGGAGGAGTGGGGGGCAGCGGTTCGGTGGAAAGCCAATCAGAACCCGAACAATCATACCCGGCCGGCGCGGCTGGTCAATCCCTCGAGCCGACCAGAGAAAGAGGGATGGTGCCGGGACAGGCCCGGATTTCTCGGGGTGCCATGCTTCGTCCCGAAGGGCGAAGCATGAGCTCGCGCGATACTTGCAGCAGCATGCTTCACGCTTCGCGATTGATGCATGGCACCCGGGCGGTTGCGAGGGGTGGAATCACTCCGCGCCGGGAACGACGTACGCCTCCCCGGCCAACGCTTCAACCGCCTGCATGACGCGCTGGAAGCACTCCGTCGCGGGGTGCGAGATGTTCTGCACGCCCCCATAGTTGAGTTGGGCGCGCTGATCGCCGATCATCGGTGAACCGGTGATGCTGATCGCGGGAAACTCAGACTGGTTGATGGCCCAGTTGTGATAGCCGGTTTCCTGTCCCCCGGCGACGGAGTTGGTCTGACCGACCAGAAACGTTACCTCCTCGATGGTGGAGGCTTCCTGCAGCAGCGCGCCGAATTGCGGAAAGCTCTGGCTGAACGGCGAACTGCCCTGGTAGGGATCAAAGACGATGGCAAACCGGGCTTCGTACAACTCGAGCAGCAGGGGGATCGTCCTGGCGAACGACTCGTTCATCTGGGGCACAACGCCGTTACCACCCCAGCCGGTCTGAACGAACTGGAACCACGCGCCCTCGCGCGCGGTGCGCAGGCTCTGCCCGCCGAGGAGCACGGGACCCAGCCCCTCGCCGCGACCTGCACTTACTCGAATACCACGGTGCGGTTCGCCGGTCGGCGGATTGCCAACCTCTGCCATGCCGTAGCCGAGCGGGCCGAATCGAAGGAGATCGCCATGCTGCGGTGGCGTCTCGAAAGCGTGTCGCAGCGCGATACCATCCCGGTCAACCAACGCGACCTCCGCGAGCGAATTCTGATCGACGTTGTAGATGAGGTCGCCGGGCTCGAGTACCTCGGCGGCACTCGGATCACCGAGGCTGAGCACCAGCGCCTCCTGATCGAGCGCATCCGCCGCGGAATCGAAGAGATGCGTCGCCCGGGTCGTGTCGGCGTCAAACGTCAGCGTTCCTCCGGCCGGCGTGCCGGGGCCGGACTTCGATGAACTCTCGACCGCGCGGACCGAAACTCCGGGCGCGCCGGGATACTTGAGAAACGTCACGCTGAGATGCCAGGGATCATCCGGACCGAGAAACCGGCTGTCGGAAATCGGATCGGCATACAACGTGATCTCCGCGTCGTGGGCAAGGGACACCGGCTGGCCGGGGCCGGCACCATTCCCGTTAACGCTGTTCCAGAAAGCGCGGGAGAAGTGACTGTCGCCGGCGACGGTCTCGACCTGGCCGCTCGTGACCGGCGCGGCATCTCCCTCGAATCCGGGTTGCCGGCGCCCCGTGCCGAGATGGATGAGCACGTTCATGTTGCCCCCGCACAACTCGCGGCGGTGAAGCAGCATTGCGGCGTGCTGACTGGCGGCGAAGCCGTGCGGCACGTCGTCCAGCGCGTCCGTCGAGGGATAGCTGAACTGGCGCACGTTGCGCGAGTTTCCGCAGGTCGCAATGATCACCGGCGACTCCGGCTGCGCGAAAGCCCATCGTGCGAGCCCCTCACTGTTCGCTTCCGCGACCGCGGGTTCCGGAGAAGCGGTCCGGAATGACCAGGTGGAATCGCTTTCGAAGCGATACTTCGGTTCGCCCACGATCATCACGGCCCGCGGCGTGATCAGTGAGCCGCTGTTGGCGACTCCTCCGCCATACTTGTAAATCAGAAGATCGCCGGAATCCACGGGGGACCCGATCCGCCGGCCGAGGTTGCGCGGGACATAATCGGGATCCGAAGTGTTGCTGATCTCGGCGGGCAGCTGCGCGACGCCATAGTATCCGGCAATGATTCCAGATTCGTTCCAACCATCCTGATGATTGATCGGCGACTGCGGATCACGCAGGCCCGGAGCAGTGGCGTACATTTCGTGCGCGTCTGCCGCCGTCATACGGCGCGGCCGAATCGCCCAGCAGCCGACCGCTCCCACCAGCGGGGTCTGGGTGCTGCTTCTCGGTTCAAAAGTCGCTGCCGGTGGCAATCCGCGGGGGATGGTCTGGGAGACCGACCGAACGGTCGGTCCCTCAAAGGCGCTGCTGGCCACATGAAGCGTGGCGGTCTGCTCCCTTTGATCCCAGGAGATCGTGACCAGCATCCAGGAGCCGACGGCATTGCCGCGACCGACATTGACGACCGGGTTTGCCGTTCCCTGAAGGGTGTTGAGTTGCACCAGATCGTCATTCCCGCCCGCGAGGCGAAGCGAGAGAATCAGCTCGTCCTCCGACCGCAGCGCCAGCGCGCGGCGAAAGTTGCCGGAGTCGGTCTTCCGAACCCACCCCGTGATCGAGAAATCTCCCGAGGTCAGAGAGGCCGGCAGCGGAACGATGGTGTCGCCCTGATCGAGGTACAGCGCCCCGCCGTGGCCGGAACCGGTTGGTGGACACGCCCCCCCAGGAATTCAGCATCTGGAGCAGGTCCGGAACGTTGACCGCGCCATCGCCGTCAAGGTCACCCGGGCAATCACGGGGATCGGCGCACGGTCCCCACGCCGACAGGAGCGCCAGCAGATCGATCGCGTCCACCGAACCATCGCCATTGAGATCGCCGGGACATGATCCGAAGCTCAGACCAGTCGCGAGCAGGATCGCGCTGACGGCACATACAAAGCGGCTCATCAATACGTCTCTTTCCGATAACGAATTTTTTCGATTTCGATCCGAAACGGCTCAAACGTACCGTCCATCACGGGTGGTTCAAGGTGCATTTCGAAATTGGCGTGCAAACCGCCGAACACCTGCGCCAGAT
>SLDM01000087.1 GCA_007125255.1 Phycisphaerales bacterium | reverse complement strand
CGGCACCTGGCAGGCGAGGGTCCGGTTCACGAACGTCAAGGTGCCGAAGGAAAACCTGCTGCACAAGGAAGGCAAGGGGCTCAATGTGGCGCTGACCTGCCTGAACTACGGCCGGTGCACACTCTCGGCGGGGATGGTCGGCGCGGGCAAGGCCGCGTACGAACAGGCCACCAAGTGGGCGCAGTACCGCTACCAGTTCGACCGCCCCATCGCGGAGTTCGAGCAGGTGCAGGAGAAGATCGCCACCATGGCGGCGTACGTCTATGCGATGGACGCCATGCTGTACATGACCACCGGCGTGGTCGACCGCGGCGACGAAGACATCATGCTCGAAACCGCGATCTGCAAGGTCTTCTGCTCCGATATCGGCTTCAGAACGACCGACCACGCCCTGCAGGTCATGGGCGGCGAAGGGTACATGACCGAGAACATCGTCGAGCGACTCTGGCGCGATTCACGCATCAACATCATCGTCGAGGGCGCCAACGAGGTCATGCATTCGTTTGTGTTCGCCTACGGCTCGAAGCAGCTCGGCGAGTTCATGCTCGGCGTGAAAGAGAACCCGATGAAGAATATCCCCGCCGCCCTGAAGATCGGCGCGGAACTCTTCGGCGGCATTCGCCGCAAGACGCCCGAGTTCAGCAAGCTCCATCCCAAGATGTACGCCGAGGGCAAGGAACTTGCCCAGCGCATCCGCGAGTTCAGCCACCAGGTCAAGATGATGTTCAAGGAGCACGAGGAGAAGCTCATCACGCGCCAGATGATTCAGGCGAGGCTGAGCTGGTCGGTCATCTGGATCTACGCCGCTCTCTGTTCAATGTCACGGCTGGACAAGTCGCTCCGCGACGACCTGGACGGGGAGATGCTCGAGCACGATGTCGCGCTCGTGAAGCACATTGTTGCCATGGCGTGCAAGCATGTGGACGACAACATCCGCGAATTGCGCACGAACACGGATTCCACGATGCTTGAAGCCGCGAAGGTTGCGCTGAAACGCTCCACCACCCTGCCGAACTCCGACTTCTTCATGCCGGAGAAGTCCCCGGATGAGTCCGCCCGCGGCAAGGGCCGCCCGATCAACACCGAAGACATTCCCCAGTTCGGATCCGGAACGACCGTCGCCACGTCCGACATCCCGTCGTGACGAAGTACCTGAACCACAATGGCCCGGAACGGAGCGCAAAGGCGGAGCAATCATCCGGTCATCACGACCTGCCGATCATCATGATCCCGCTTTCCTGCCGTCCGCCCTCCGTGGTGAACACTCCAAACTCTTTTCGAGAACGCTGAGCCCCATGAATACGCTAGAGCAGATGACGGAGCGCGGCCATGAGCGCGTGTGCTTCCACCAGGACCCCGACACCGGCCTGCGGGCCATCGTCGCCATCCATTCCACCGCGCTCGGCAATGCGCTCGGCGGAACGCGGCGCTGGCATTATGCGACGGAAGCCGATGCTCTCTACGACGTCCTGCGGCTGTCCGAGGGCATGACCTACAAGGCCGCCGCCGCCGGGCTCGCCATGGGCGGCGCCAAGAGCGTCATTCTCCTGCCCAAGCCGGGCCACAAGGGCACCGAAGCCGAAGGCCGCGCGATGGGGCGCTTCGTCGATAACTTCCACGGGGAGTACATCGCCGCGGAAGACGTCGGCGTCAATACCCGGTTCGTCGACTGGATGGCGATGGAGACGAAGCACGTCATGGGCGGCGAAACCGTCTCCCACGGCGGCGATCCCTCTCCCTACACCGCGCAGGGCACCGTCAACGCGATGAAGGCCTGCCTCGCCCACCTCGGCAAGCCGGTCAGCTTCAGCGGCGTCCGGGTCGCCATCCAGGGGGTCGGTTCCGTCGGCTACAACATCGCCCGCATCCTCAAGCAGGACGGCGCCGAGCTGATCATCACGGACATCAATGACGCCAACATCGAGCGGGTCGTCGAGGAATTCGGCGCCACCGTCGTCAAGCCGAACGAGATTACCACCGTCGACTGCGACATCCTTGCCCCGTGTGCGCTCGGCGGCGTGATCAACGGCAACATGGCGAGCAGACTCAACACCCCGATTGTCTGTGGCGCGGCCAACAACATCCTCGACGATCCCGATGAAGACTCCGCCATGCTCAAGAGCGCGGGCGTGCTCTACGCTCCGGACTTCGTCGCCAACGCCGGCGGCCTGATCCGCCTCGCGGGGCTGTACCTCGGCATGACCGAACCGCAGCTCGACCAGAAGATCGAAGCGATCGAAACGACCATGCTCCAGATTCTGAAGGACGCCGACAAGGCCGGATCCACCCACGCCTCGGCGATCGCCTTCGCCAACACCCGGATCGCGGCGGGCGCGAAGAAGAAGACCTTCACCGGCCAGGAGGTCGCCGCGAACTGAACGGCCCACCGAGGGAAAGGCCGGGGGAAAGTCCGAGGGAAAAACAGTGTTGACGCGCGGCGTTCGGGCTGACCGGACGCCGCGTTTCTTTCTGGCCGGGGCGTACGCGGGCGAGCGTGATCGCCCCCCCCTCCCCCGCTTCGCCCTCCCCCGCCCGGGATCTCCGCGACAACCTGCGATACCCCGCGATATCATGAGTACTGCCATGCCCGCCGATGCGACCGCCATCTCGCTGACGACGAACATCGCGGAGCTCCGGGGCGTGGGTGACCGGCGTGCGGCGGCGTTCCGCCGACTGGGAATACGTTGTGTCGCCGATCTGCTGTTGCACCTGCCGCTGCGGTACGAACACGAGCTTCCGGAGCAATCCATCGATCTCATCAACCAGGCGGTTCCGCCGGAACACGGCGCGGACCGGAACCTGGCCGTCCGGGGAGAAGTGCTGACCACGCGATCGCGCGGCTCCGGCCGCAAGGGGCGCTTCGAAGCGACCCTGCACGACGGCACCGGCACCATCCTTCTGACCTGGTTCAACGCGCCGTGGATGCGTGAGAAACTGCATCCCGGCGCGACCATCCGCGCGTGGGGAAGGGCGAAACGGTGGGGCGACTACGTGCAGATGACCAATCCCAAGTGGGAAATGTACGAAGAGGAGTCACCGCCGGAGGGGCGGGGGGAGCGCTACCGTCCAGTCTACCCCGGGCACGAGGAACTGCCGTCGGCGACCATCGAGAAGGCCGTCGACGAAATCCTTACTCCAGCCCTGGAAAAACTGGAAGATCACCTGCATGCGGACTACCGGAAGGGGGCCGCCCTGCCTCCTCTCCGTGACGCGTATCGCATGGTGCATCGCCCCGAAGACGAAGAGGAGATTCGTGCCGGCCGTCGGCGCCTGGCCTTTGATGAACTCCTTCTGCTTCAGCTCGGCGTGATGCTCAAGCGCCGTCACCGACGGGAAACGCTCCGCGCGCCGGCGCTGAAACACCACGAGGGAATGGACCAGCACATCCGCACAAGATTTCCCTTCCCCCTGACCGACGCGCAGAACGCCGTGATCACGGATCTCGTTGCCGATCTCACCCGCCAGGAGCCGATGAACCGACTGGTGCAGGGCGACGTCGGAGCCGGCAAGACCGTCATCGCGGTCTATGCGATGCTGATGGCGGTCGCTTCGGACCATCAGGCCGCGCTTATGGCGCCAACCGCGCTGCTCGCGGAGCAGCATCTCCTCTCGATCCGCCGCATGCTGGAAGGGTCGCGCGTGCGGATCGGGCTCCTGACCGCCGCCACCAAGGGGGCGGCCAGGCAGGAGCTCCTCCAGGATCTGGCGGAGGGACGGATCGATCTGCTGATCGGAACGCACGCCCTGCTCACCGAACAGGTCGCTTTCCGATCACTCGGCGTCGTGGTCATCGACGAGCAGCACCGCTTCGGCGTGCACCAGCGAGCGACGATCCGCGCGAAATCCGGTGATCCCCGATCCGCGCCGCACGTCCTGGTCATGACCGCCACGCCGATCCCGCGCACCCTCTCGCTGACGGTCTTCGGCGACCTGGATACGTCGAGCATCCGCAGCCTTCCGCCCGGTCGCCAGCCGATCCTCACCCGGCACGTCCTGCCGGAGAAGGCGCCGGACGTCTACCGGTACGTTGCCCGGCGCATCGCGCAGGGGGAGCAGGCGTACATCGTGGTCCCCGTCATCGAAGAGTCCGCCGCCGGGCTGAAGGATGTCGAGTCGCACCATCGACATCTCGCGCAAGGCCAGTTGTCGCAGGCACGACTGGCCGTTCTGCACGGTCGCATCGGGCGCGATGAACGTGAGGCGGTCATGGAACGATTCCGGGCCGGGAGCATCGACGCACTGGTCGCAACCTCGGTCATCGAAGTCGGCGTCGACGTTCCGAACGCAACGATGATGGTGATCGAACACGCGGAACGATTCGGACTCGCGCAGCTCCACCAGCTTCGCGGCCGTGTCGGCCGCGGCACGAAGAAGTCGCTCTGCGTGCTGATCGCGGAACCCACGACCGAGGAGGGCGGGGCGAGAATCGATGCGCTGGTCTCCACCGCCGATGGCTTCGCGATTGCCGAGAAGGATCTTGCCATTCGCGGCCCCGGGGAACTCTTCGGCGCGCGGCAGGCGGGCGTCGCGCCGTTTCGCGTCGCCGATCTGCCCCGTGACCTGGAACTGCTTCGCATGGCCCGGCGTGATGCGGAGGCGTGGGTCAGGGAGAATCCGCGCCTGCTGGGCGAGCGGGATGCGCTCTTGAAGAAGCGATTGCTCAAAGCGCACGGCAAGGCGCTGGGGCTGGGAGATGTGGGGTGAGAGGAAGGCACGAAGGCACGGAGGCACGAAGGGGAGGGAATAGGACATCGAGGAAAGGGGGAAGTGACGAAGTGACGGAGTGACGGAGTGACGAAGAGGTGGAGGCGTCGTCACCCTGCGCCCCTCCGTGATGGTCTCAAACCGTCAAATCAGATTTGAGATTTGCAATTTGAGATTTCAAATCTCAGTTCCCGGTTTCGAGACGTGCCACGTCTGAGGAATTCCCCGCCCCGGTGCCTTCGCTCCTTCATATCGTGGGAACGACGGAGTAGGGACTCTCGTCGATGCCGTCACTTCGTCACTCCGTGCCTCCGTGCCTTCTTGTCTCTCCTGACATCGTCTTGGCACCGCCGTCGGCTTGCGGCACTGCGAGACGCGCTTACAATGGCCTGCGAGGGAATGGCTCACTGATCTTTGTGGAACGGGGCATGACGCGACGGAAGCTTGCGATAACAGGTAGCGGCCTCGCACTCGCCGGTGCGTTCGGGATCTTTCTCGGCACCGGCGCCTTCACCTTTCACTACGGCGAAGGGTTGTCGTACTTCTCGACCGACCCCACCTCCTGCACCAACTGCCACATCATGCAGGTGCATTACGACACCTGGCTGCAGAGCAGCCACCGGGGAGTTGCCAACTGCGTCGATTGCCACCTCCCCGCCGAGTTTCCGCACAGCTTCGTCTCCAAGGCCGACAACGGCTTCTTCCACTCCTGGGAGTTCACCTTCCAGAACTTCCACGAGCCAATACAGATCAAGCCGCGCAATCAGCGCATTCTCGAGAACAACTGCATTCGCTGTCACAGCGCGATCACCGATCAGATGCGGGCGCACCACGACGCGCACGACCCGAAGGACGAGATGTCGTGCCTGCATTGCCATTCCGATGTCGGGCACACCGCGCCACCGCGCATGACGGCCCGGGGGGAGAAGTAGGGCAGGCGCATTGAATGAGAAAAGGACCCAGGCCATGCACAAGATCACGATGACCGAACGGACGCGGCGCATTCTTCGCCGGGGCGGCGTGTGGACCTACCTGCTCGCCATGCTCATCGCCGCGGCCGGCACCGTGATCATTCTGGCGCTGCTGATGAACATCTTCACGCGCAAGCAGGAAGCCACCGCCCCCCACCAGCGCATCGTGGAGGTCACCGAGGATACGATCGACCCCGCCGTCTGGGGAATCAACTGGCCGCGACAGTACGACAGCTACATGCGCACGGTTGATTACGAACGAACGCGTTACGGCGGCAGCGACGCGATCCCGAAGCAGAAACTCGACAAGGATCCGTGGCTGCGCGATATGTGGTCCGGCTTCGCCTTTGCGCTTGATTACCGGGAAGCCCGCGGCCACGCCTACATGCTTGCGGATCAGGATCACACCGAACGCATCAAGCAGCGATCGCAGCCCGGGGCATGTCTGCACTGCCACTCTTCCGTTCTCCCCGCCTACCGGTATGCGGGAGACGGCGATATTCAGAAGGGCTTCGAGATCGTCAATTCCATGACGTGGAACGAAGCACGCAATATGACCGACGATCACCGTGAGATGCTCATCGATCACCCCGCCAGTTGTGTGGACTGCCACGACCCCGACACGATGAAGCTGCGGGTGACCCGCCCCGCCTTCAAGGAAGGGATTCGGCAGTACAAGGCCTCGAAAGGGATCCACGACTACGACGTCAACCGGGATGCCTCGCGTCACGACATGCGCAGTTTCAGCTGCGCCCAGTGTCACGTTGAGTACTATTTCACCAAGCCGGACAACCAGCTCGTCTACCCCTGGCACAAGGGGATCAAGGTCGAGGAGATTGAGGCGTACTACGACGAGATCGATTTCTTCGACTGGGAGCACGGCATTACCGGTGGAAAGATGCTCAAGGCGCAACACCCCGAATTCGAGCTCTGGAAGCAGGGCGTTCACGCCCAGGCCGGAGTCTCCTGCGCCGATTGCCACATGCCCTACCGCCGGGTCGGCGCGATGAAGGTCTCCGACCACCACGTCCGCAGCCCGCTCCTTGATGTCGCGGCCTCATGCCAGACGTGCCACAACGTGCCCGAAGCTGAGCTGTTGTACCGCGCCCACACGACGCAGGATCGCACCCGCGCCCTGATCGACCGGGCCGGCGAGGCGATGATGGACATGATCGACGCCATCGTCGACGCCAAGCGTGCCGGCGCGACCGATGAACAGCTCGCCGAAGCGCTCGGCTACCAGCGCAAGGCGACGTGGCGGCTGGACTTTGTTTACTCGGAGAACTCCATGGGCTTCCACGCCCCGCAGGAGTCGGCGCGGATTCTCGGCGAGTCGATGGACTACTCCCGGCGTGCGGTCGCCTCCGCACTGCGCGTCAAGGCCGACCCGCAGGGAGAGCCGCGGGAGGTCGAACGGGCTCCGATAGAAGGCGTGACCCCCGACGAGAAGGCCCCGCCGATGCCTTCACCGGGGCGATCGTAGCTCACGACCGGGCCGATCACCGATCGCCCTCCGAACGCACCCGATATCCGCGGGATCTTCCCGTTTTCCCGTTGGATTATCGGTCGCGTGGAGTAGGATAGGATCCCACGTGGTGGTTCCCCGCGGCGCGGCCTGAGCGCGCTGCTGTCGTGCACGATGAGCCATCACACACCATTGCTGGAAACACAGAGGAGGAATGACATGTTGCACTGGAGGAATCGTACAACGGGTGTTTGCTGCCGCGGCGCCGCGGCCCTGACCGAAACGCTGGCACTCGGCGCCTGGGCCGGTATCGCGACGGCATCGGAATTTGAACTGTCCATCCTGATTCAGGACGGTGACGCACTACCCGGCGGCCTGGGAACCGTCTCGAACGTCAACGACATCACGGTAAATGACAACGGGGACTGGCTCGTGGACGTGAGCCTGACCGGCGGCTCGACCAACCGCGCCCTGGTTCTCAACGGCGACGTCTGGCTCGCCCACGGCGACCCGATCGACCCGGACGACACCGTGAGCTCGGTGGCGAACCAGCTCAAGGCGCTCAACAGCCAGGGCGATGTGACCTTTCGGCCGACGCTCGATCAGAACGGCTCCGGCGTCTTCCTCAACTTCACGCCGCTGGTGCTGCTGAACGACATCATCGACTCGGATAAGTTCGCGCCGGATTCGAACTACGCCGGCTTTTTCCGCTCGCGCGTTACCGACGATGGCGACGTTCTCGCGCTGGTCACGATCAGCGACAGCGACCTCGGCTCCCGCCGCACCTTCGTCTGGCTGACGACGGACGAGAGAACCGGTGAAGTCACCGAGGATGTCTTCCTGACGCGCTTCGATGATGCTCCGGGTACCGAGGCGGGGGTGGAGATCAACAACATCAACTCCAACCCGTCCACGTTCAACATCAACGCCGACGGCGATGTCCTCTTCTCCAGCACCCTGCTCGGAACCCCCACCGAGACCAATGGCGCGCTGTACTACAACGACACGCTCGTCGTGCGAAAAGGCGATGCATCACCCATTGCCGGCTCGGAATACTCGAACATCGGAAGCACCGCCACGCGGGTTGATCTCAACAACACCGGCGACTACATCTGGCTTTCGCAGCTCACCAACCAGCCCACGAACACCAACCAGGGTATCTTTCGAAACAACATCTTCACCGACGGCCCCGATGAAGTCGTGATCCAGCGGGGTGATCCCGCACCCGGTATTCCCGGCGCGACCATCGATCTCTTCGGTACCGGCGTGCAACCCCAGGTCACGGACGACGGCGATGTCCTCTGGTACGCCCGTCTGGACGGCGATGCCGATGTCAATCAGGCGCTCTACCGGAACGACCAGGTCATTCTTCGCAAGGGCGAAACGACCGTCGATGGCAACCTGATCACGACGGTCTGTGGGACGACCGCTTCAAGCAACGGGATTGCCCAGACCCTTGATGCCAGCAACAACGGACAGTTCGCGATCGTTCGCGTTCGGTTCGAGAACGGCAACCGGGCGGCCCTGCTCATCGATTTCACCGACGCGAAGGAGTGCCCGCTCGGCGACCTGAACTGCGACGGCGTGGTCGACGTCTTTGACCTTCTCATTCTGCTGAACAACTGGGGAACCTGCCCGGCCGCGGGCGAGTGTCCGGGAGATCTCAATGAGAACGGCGTGGTCGATGTCTTCGACCTTCTGATCCTTCTCGACAACTGGGGGTAATGTCGAGGGGATTGCTTTGAAGGGACCATGTAAAGACCATGCCAGAAAAGCCCGCCGGTGACACCTTTCACCGCGTCAAGCACCGGGCATACATGCTGAAGGAGCGGCCTCCATGAGTGGGG
>SLDM01000412.1 GCA_007125255.1 Phycisphaerales bacterium | reverse complement strand
GTGGTAGCGCGGCACCTGATCCTGCTTGTACGATCCGTCGTGCTCTTCATCGACGAGAATCAGGCCGAGCCGTTCATCCGGGAGGGGCGCGAAGACCGCGGAACGCGCGCCGAGCACGATCGGGGTCGTCCCCGAGGCGACCAGCGCCCATTGCTGATGCCGCTGCGCCGCGGTCAGACCCGAATGGAGCACCGCGACACGGTGATCCCGGAACCGGCCGATCAGTCGACCGCCGGTCTGCGGCGTGAGTGAAATCTCCGGCACGAGCATCAGCGCGACCTTCCCCGATTCCACCACGCGTTTGATCAGGCGGATATACACCTCGGTCTTGCCCGATCCCGTCACGCCGTGCAGCAGGTGGACCGAGAACCCCGCGTCGAACGAACCCGTGACTGCATCGATCACCGCGCGCTGCGGCGAGGTCAGCGCTTCCGGCACGAAGGGATCGATCGCATGTTCACTCCAGACCGCTTCGATCGCGGTCTTCTTCGTCGCGCGGAGCAGCTCTCGATCCACCAGGCCGCGGATCGGCGTGGTCGAACGGAGTTCGGCGAGCGTCGCCAGGGTGCGCATCTCGATCGGCCGGCGCGTTTCGGGCAGCCCGGTCAACGCCTCCACGACGCGGCGCTGCTGTTTGGAAAGCCGCTCGTTCTCCGGAATCGGAGTGGCCAGATCGATCATCGTGCGCTGCACCGCGCCGACGTTCTTCTTGACCGCCGCGGGGAGCATGGAGGCGAGCGTCATGCCGATCGGCGCGGCGTAGTACCCGCTGATCCAGGCAGCCAGTTGCATGACTTCGCCCGGCAGGCGCACCGCCGCACGATCACGCTCACGCACCGCCTTGATCTTTGCCGGATCGAGCTCGGTCCTGTCGCTGCGATCGATGATGTACGCCGCGGTGGGCTGATCGCCCCGGCCGAGGGGAACGATCACCCGTTCGCCCGGCTGGAGGTCGGCGAGGGCTTCGGGAATGGCGTAGGTCAACCCGTCGGGATACCGATCCACCGCGCGCTCGACCGCCACACGAACGTAGCCGACCGCCTTCGGTGGCGGCTCGGAAAAGAGCGAAGTCATGACCCAGAGTGTACTGCCCGTCACCGATCCGGCGCAGCGCTCGCCGGGGAAGACTCAGAAGCGGAGCGATCCGGCGACGAAAACGCCCTGCAGTCCGCCATCGAACTTGAAATCGCCATCCCGCGCCCGTTCCAGTTCGACGAGGCGGTAGCCGAAGAGGATGCCGAGGTTGTCGGTGACGTGCCAGCTCAGGCCGGCATGGACCTGCCAGAGATACCCGTTGCCGTTGATCGACGGGCCGATCGCCACCCCCGCTTCAAGGGTCATGAGCTCCAGCAGCGGTACCGCCCCGTCGGGCCGGTGATCGAACTGCATGTGCAGCCCCAGGTAGGGAAAGACCCAGTCACCGCGGGCCCGTTCCCGTTCACCCCCGACCCGTTCGATCGTCTGGCGCACGTGCGCGGTTCGCACGCCGAAGGTCGGCCATAACCGGAGATCGGTTTTGTGCCGGCCGTCCGCGGTCACGTTGCGTTCGGCATCGACCGCTTCGAGCAGGTTCCACGTTCCGATTCGCAGCTCGGCCATGAACGAGGTGAAATCGAGCTCGGCGCGGAAAGTATCGCCCGGGTTCAACGTCACCTGCCCGAACGACCGCGAGTCGTCGAACGTTCCCGAACCGGAGGTGGAAAACTCGTAGCCCTGGAACCGCAGTTCCCACATGGCATCCTTCCGTACGGAAAGTTCGGGCAGAAACGTCGCCTCGCGATCGTCCAGGGAGAGCTGGTCTTCGTACGTGATCCGATCTCCGCCGGGGTTGAGGCGGGTATTCCCCTTCACGCGCGGCAGCCACACGCCGGGAAGAAAGCGAAACTCGAGTGAATCGATCAGCTGGAAGCCCGTCGGCTCGATCGCGGCGGCCCGGTCGGGGGCGCGTTCGGCGGTACGGGCGTTCAAGTTCAGGGGAGCATCCTCGGCGTTCGACATCGCCCGGTCCGCCGGCAGATCGCCGTTCAGGCCGGGAAGCGACTCGAGCGCGGTCGTCGCCGAATGCGCGGCGGGCACACCGAAAAGAAAGAGTGGGAGAAAAATGATTCGAAAAGCCGTATTCATGGAGTGCCTTTTTCCGGATACAGTGCCGAAGCATGTCAGTGCACTTGCGCACTCAGCGTAGCCGCTTTTTGACTGCCGTGCCGCGAACTCCAGCGGATTTCATGCATGACGAACCCCCCGGATCAGAAACCGGCGAACGCACTTGAACTCGGGCGAGGCGTCTGGATCATGCCGGACGCCGCGACGGTGCGGTTTGTTCGCTCCAGCGGGCCCGGGGGGCAGGCGGTGAACAAACTGAACACCAAGGCCGAACTGCGGCTCCCGCTGCATACGCTTCGCAACATCAGCGACGCCGCACTCAGCCGCCTGCGCCGCTTCGCCGGGCAGCGACTGACCCAGAACGATGAATTGCTCATTCAGGCGGAGGATTCGCGGTCTCAGCGGGAGAATCGCGATGCGTGTTTCGCGCGGCTGCGCACCCTGGTGATCAAGGCCGCCACCCTGCCGAAGAAACGGAAGAAGACCCGTCCCGGCCGGGCGGCCCGCGAGAGAAGGCTGAAGCAGAAGAAGGAGCAGGGAGAGAAGAAACAGCGCCGCCAATGGCGGCGAGAGTGAACCAGAACCCGGACCCTCGGAGGCCACGTTCGTTCCATGCGACCTGATGAATTCGTTCCGCACTTCAAGACCTGCCGCGCCTCGGCGATCCTGCGCACGGATGACGGGGAAGCGGCGGAACCGGCGATGAATGCCGCGATCCGCGCGGGTTTCCGGATCGCCGAGTTTACCCTGACCATTCCCAACGCCTTCGAACTGATCCGTCGTTTTTCGCAGCGTGAGGATGTCCTCATCGGTGCCGGCACGGTCCTCACCGTCGAAGATGCCGAGCGGGCGGTTGAAGCCGGCGCGACCTTTCTCGTTTCACCGGTGGTGGATGAGACGGTGATCGAAGCCGCCGGACGTCTTGGCGTGGCGATGATGCCGGGGACCCACACGCCGACGGAGATGCTCCGCGCCCACCGCGCCGGCGCTCCGCTGCAGAAGCTCTTCCCGGCCGCGGGTATCGGAGCGGCGTACATCCGGGCGTGTCTCGGCCCGATGCCGTTTCTCAACATCGTGCCGACGCACGGCGTGCACGCCTCGAACGCACGGTCGTACCTCAAGGCCGGGGCGCATGCGATCGGATTCGTCGCCCCGCTCTTCGATCCGGAGCTGATGAGAACGCACAACTTTGATGCCATCGAGGAGCGCGGCCGCAAACTGCTTGCCGCCATCGCCTGAGGCTCCGGCGGGTGCCCGTGCGCGGGTTCGCGCGGCGTTCGCGCGGGGTCAATCGGGCGCTCCGAGTTCAAGGCCGTCGTAGGCGAGGGCCATACCGTCGGGAAGCTGCGGGTCGAGTTCGGCGTGCACGATGTCATGGGTCATGTGCGTGAACCAGGTCTGCCGGGGGTTGACCTGCTCCGCGATCTCGATCGCCTGATCGACGGTGAGATGCGTCGGGTGATGACGGTATCTCAGCATGTCCAGGACCAGCGTCTTCAGCCCCGTCAGCCTGGGCCAGGTCTCCGGCGGCACGGCCGAGATGTCCGTGCAGTACGCCAGCGGCAGTGGGCCGGGCTGATCGGCGGCGATCTGGTGATGTTCATCCAGCGCTTCGATCCGAAAACCCAGCACCGGAAGTCGACCGTGCAGAAAGCGCAGCGGTGTGAACCGGACCCCGAACCGGTCGATGGGTTTCGCCGGATCGATCAGATGCGGCACGAGCGTCGCCACGAATGAGTCGTTGATATTGTTGTGTTTCTCGAAGATGTACCGGTACACCCGGTGCAGATGTTCCATCGTCGCCCGCTCCGCGAAGATGTCGATCGGAGCCCGCATGGCGGCGTTGAACCGGCGCACATCGTCCAGACCGAAGGTGTGGTCGGCGTGATTGTGGGTAAAGATGATGCCGTCACATCGCCACAGCCCCTTGCGGAGAACCTGTTCGCGAAGATCGGGGGAGGTATCGATCAGAATGACCCGGTCATCTCCCATCGGGTCGGTGTAGGTCAGGCACGCCGCGCACCGCAGACGTCGATCACGCGGATCCTCCGAGGTGCACGCGGCGCAGTCACAGGCGATGACCGGGATGCCGGCCGAAGTGCCGGAGCCGAGGATCGTGAAGATGGGGTCGCGAATGGGCATTGGGCGTGGAGCGGATCGGGGCCGTTGAGGACGGCCCGACCAGTGTAGCTGAGGGGAGCGGCGCCGATGGTCAGGATGGCCCCGGAGGCAACGACCTCTGCAACCCCTGCCGCACGGCAAGGAGGCGGGGTATAGTGCGCCCATGGTGATTCCGGTACGCATCATCTGGATGAGCGCGGTCCTCGGCGCGGTCCTGGCGGCCGGGATTCTGACGCTGGTCGCCACCGGCGCGCCGCGTTCGGTCTGGGCGACTTCTTCGGTGGCCGCCGGAGGTCTGGGGCTGCTGCTCGGCGTGGCGACCCTGTGGTCACGTCGCGCCGGGAGATCGAGCGCCGCCGAGCCCGATCTGCTGGAAGAACTGGATGAGAACCGGATTCAGGTGCTGGTTCGCGGCACCAGCCTACACCTGCGCGATATGCGCTACCGGTACTCGGTGCGCCGGGATCGACACGCGGTGCACGGTCGCCGACCCTTTACGGAAGTCATCAACTCGGTGCGACTCGGATTCCTGCCGGTGGTGATGACCGACAACGGAACCGATCAGCAGGGTTACGGCTACGTGGCATTCGTCTACGACGGGCGTCGCTGGCGCGGACCGGGGCTTCCCTGTCCCGACGGGCGAGAGGACGCCATGAATCATGCCGCGCGGTGTGTTTCGCCGCTCCAGCAGGACGGGGCGGAGGACGGCCGGCAATCATGAATGAGTTCGGCGCTCCGCCGGAACCGTGTCCCGGGCCCGCGCCGGGTTCGGAGCGGCCCCGTCGAGCGCCTCATGCAGCTGACGCAGGACGGCGCCGGGCTGTGAACTGCCGCAGACGCATCGGCTGACCGCGATGCTTCTGGCGCCCGCTTCGGTGAGCTCCTGCACGTTCTCGGGCGTGATGCCCCCGATTGCAAGGTGGGGAACCTCGGCGTAGGTCCGGAGGAACTCGCGCAGGTAACTCGCGCCGGCCGGCGCGCGGTCGGGTTTGAGCTCCGTGAAGAACATGGGGCCGACACCGCAGTAGTCGGCTCCCGCGGCAACCGCCCGCTGCGCTTCTTCGAGATCGTGGGTGCTTGCCCCGATCAGCAGGGTGCGGCCGGCAAGGCGCCGCGCCTCGGTGATCGGCAGGTCGCGCGTTCCGAGGTGCACGCCGTCCGCGTCGGCGGCAAGGGCGATGTCCAGTCGGTCGTTGACGATGACGCTGACCCCGTGCGGGCGGGCCACCGCGATGACCTCGCGCACTCGATCCAGCAGCGATGCGGCATCGAAGTCGGGCTCGCGAACCTGGACACACGTCACGCCGCCCTCGAGGCAGGCGGTGAGCACCTGGCGCCACGGAAGGGCGCAGAGTGACTCGGTGAGAAGCACGCAAAGCGGCCAGGGCCGGGCGCGACCGCTTCCGAGCCGGAGTTGCAATCGCCGGTCGAGCTCGTACCCGGCGTAGCGCAGTCGCTCGACCTCCGCGGCGAGTTCGGCGTCGAACAGTTTGGCGAGCTCCTCGAGGACGCGCAGTGCTTCGGTCAGGCGCTTGCCCGCCGCCGTCGCGAGGTCCGCCAGGTTCGCTCGCTGCATCTCCGCCGTGGTCGATATCGATGTCCCCACATCGCCCGGGGTATCCCGGTTGGCGGCGAGCACGCCGTCGGGAAGCCGCTCGAGCACATCGCGCAGCCGGTGCCGAAGGGATTTCAGGTCACGACTGAGCGCGTCATCATCGAGGGCAAACCTTGCCAGGTCTTCCATGACCCGGAGGGCTTCACGGGCGCGATTCGCGTTGGCGTCAATCATCCGGACGTGGCGTGCCATGGCCGTATGGTAGGGCGTCAGGCGTGGGTGGTCCGGAGGGGCCCAGAACGACTTCGCCGGAGGCCGACACGGTAGAGCGCGGCGAGAACCAGGTTGGCCAGCAGCACGCTCGCGATGGCGAAAAACAGCGTCGCCCCCGTGACGTTCTCGTTGACACACGTCCAGATGAACTGGCCGAGACAGAGCACCGAGACGATAACGAGCGTGGTGGCCCG
Organism: Phycisphaerales bacterium; assembly: GCA_007125255.1. Taxonomy (GTDB): domain Bacteria; phylum Planctomycetota; class Phycisphaerae; order Phycisphaerales; family SM1A02; genus SKZB01. The sequence continues at coordinate 2,884 of SLDM01000412.1, read as the reverse complement.
CGGGATCAGGTAGACCATGAGTGCGCCGAGCGGCGCGCCGAGGGCGACGACGGGGGCGGCGGCGAGCCAGTTCTGATAGACCGCGGGGTCGATCGCGTACTTTGCCGGACCGGAGGCGGCGAGGATGGCGCTGGTCCCGATGCCGAGGAGCGAGGTGTAGGCCATCAGAACGATGGAGGTCGGAATGGCGATACGGATATCCGCGCGGACCAGCAGGACAAGCGCGATATAGATGAGCAGGTCGATTCCCACGCCGGTGATCGATGCCACGAGCATCCCGCCGCCGGCACCGATCGTGAACCCGAGCGTGCGATCGAAACGCGGCGTTCCGGAGATGTATCCGTAGAGCGCGACGATCTCTCGCACCTTGATCAGGTGCATGAGGCCGAAGCTGGCCCAGAGGACGGCGAAGATGAGTTTGACGGTGAGATCGTCGACGCGAGGTGCGATGAAGGCGAGGCCGAGCGGCGTGCCGAGGGTTGAGCCGAGCATCGCCCAGCCAAGAACGCGCCACGCGACCGGCCGGCCGACGGCAAAGATGAAGATGCTGGCCGACACCATGCCGATCGATTGCACGGCAAAGCTGAAGTGGCGTCCGATCGCGGCCGGTTCATCAAAGAGAAGGACAAGGATGGGGAAGCCGATCGTGCCGCCGCCCATGGGCGTCGAACCGGCCACGTAGGAACCGAGCGCCATCGCCAGCGCGATCCCCCAGTGGTCCACGAGGGTCGCCCAGTGATCGCCGCTGATGATCAGGGTCAGCCAGGCGCCGTAGAAAGCGCCGAGCCAGAGCGCGAACCAGCGCAACCGGGTCCACCGGGCCCGGGCGATCCTTCGGTCGTGAGTTTCACGCCCCGCTGACGGGGCGCGGCCTGGTTCGGCATCCTCCCTCACTGCATGTTCCACTTGATGTCACACTTGGCGCCGTGCTTCTCGAGAACCTCGCGCGTCTTCGCCGTCGTGCGGATGTAGCAGGAATCTTCATTGCTCACGCGCAGCTTCGGCTTCCGCTTGTTCAGGCTGCGCTGCACCCAGAACTCATCGATCATGATGTCCAGCGCCTGAATGCAGAAGGACAGTTTCAGGTTCAGGTTCGGTTCGGTCGCCTCCGGATACTGCTGGCGCAGGTGCTTCCTGAGGGCCGCGACGACCTGGTTGATCTCTGAAGACTGTTCGAGCGCCTTGACCATCAGGCCGTAGTATCCGACGAGCGGGAGCTGACGATCGCCCCGTTCGTAACAGGGTATCTTCTCGATGCGACCATCCTTCAGCACACCGATCGTGCCGCGAGTCGCGCCGCGCAGGTTGAGCTTGAACGTGTTGTATCCGCTGCTGAGATACTCGCTCGTGCCTCGGCCCTTGGGATCGAAGAGATTGAGCAACTGGCGGGTCGTGGAGACATCAAACGAGCCGAGGGACGGCAGCCCGACCTGTTCGGTCGTGAATCCGCCCTGGCTGAGCCAGCGCCACGCCTGGGCGGGCGAGAGCTTGATCCCGGAGTCGCGAGCAATCTGCTGGCAGTGTTCCTGCAGATCGGTGAAACACCCGTTCGCCGAGTACCAGAACTTGGCGAAGCGAATGTGCTGCATGATGTTCCGGCGATTGCGGTCGTCGTAACGTTTACGCAACCAGTCGGCATCGTACTCGCCACGATCGAGCTCAAGAATCGTGTAAGCAGCCTCCCGCGCGCAGGAGTGCGCGAGCGACATGCCTGCCGCCAGAATCGGATCGGCGAAACCGGCGGCCTCACCCGCGATGAACCAGTTCTCACCGACGATGCGGTCAGAGAGCTGGGACCAGTCCTTGCACGACTGCAGCTTCTCCTCGCACTCGCCGTGCTCGATCAACTTCGCGATGTCCGGCTGGTCGCGGAGCGCCTTCTCGTAGAGCTCTGCCGGCGTCAGGTTGAGCGACTTGTAATGGTCCGCCGGGCAGATGACGCCGATACTCGTGCGGGTCGGACCGAGCGGGATGAACCAGATCCATCCGTAGGGCAGACTGCGCACCTGTACGCGCGTCGCACCCACGCCGATCTCGACAGCCCACTCCGCGTTCTGCCAGTAGTCCCAGACGGCGATGTTGCGCAGCTCCTGAGCCACTTCGGAATGAATGCCGAGCGCGCGTCGCAACAGCCCGACGGTTCCGGAGCCGTCGATGTAGTACCGCGCCTTGACGAGTTCGCCCGTGGCGAGCTGGAGCCCCTCGATGCGGTCGTTGACGACCAGCACGTAGCTGACTCTGGTTTCTTCGCGTACTTCGGCGCCCAGCGACTCGGCGTGACGCAGAAGGATCTCATCGTAAATTGCGCGGTCGACCTGGAAGGCGGTCTGGCGGCGCTGCCCCTCGAAGCGGGCCGGCCGGGGTTCATCGCGCCACTCCTCGACGGGGTAGAAATCGAAATCCCAGCAATCGTTGTTGCGGCCCCAGGTGTAGGAGGCGCCGATCTTGATGGGAAAGCCGGCTTCCTCGACCTTGTCCCAGACGCCCATCTCGTCCAGGATCGGACCGATTGAGGGCAACTGGCTCTCGCCGACGTGATCGCGTGGGAACTTCTCTTTCTCAATGATGAGAACGCGGAGTTCCGGGTTGTACTTCAGCAGAAGGGTTGCGGCGGTCGCACCGGTCGGGCCGCCACCGACGATAGCCACGTCGTAGGAACGTGCAGAATCTTGCATTGCGAATAACTCCCCAACACACCATGTAGACACTGCCTCCGCGCCGGACTGCACGAGGCAGCCAACGGCCGAAGCCGAACTCACCATGACCTGTTCGGTCCATTCCGGCTTGCGCCCGCATGGACCCCACATTATCCACCTTTCCTCAGGTGGCATGATGCCGCAAGGTCGCCGGATTTGCAATAGAAATCTTCTGGCTTCAATGAATT
>SLDM01000058.1 GCA_007125255.1 Phycisphaerales bacterium | reverse complement strand
CCGACACAAAAGCAACCGCCCGGAAATCCGGGCGGTTGCGAAGGGTCCTCTAAAAACAGTACGTGCCGACCGGCTTTACCAGTGGGCCGGGTCGATACCGAAGCCGGAGCGGTCCGGCGGCTCGGGCCGTTCCGGCCGCACGTGCGGGTTGGCATCGGCCTCTTCGAGCATCAGCTCGATCGCGCGATCCAGTTGCGGATCGCCCCCGTCGACCATCTTCGCCGGATCATCGATGACTTCGATGTCCGGATCGACACCGTGGCCTTCGATCGACCACTCGCCTTCCTCGGTGTAGAAGCCGAAGGTGGGCACCGCGGTGTAGCCGCCGTCGATCAGCGCCGGGTTGCCGGAGATGCCGACGAGGCCGCCCCAGGTGCGGGTGCCGATCAGCTTGCCGAGGTCGTTGTGGCGGAAGAGCCACGGGAACATGTCACCGCCGGAGCCAGAGGGTCCGTTGATGAGCATGCACTTCGGTCCGTGGTGCGCATCGAACGGCCACTTCCAGTCGATGCCGTCCCGCCGCGCCCAGTAGTTCGTGACCGGGCGGTTGAGCATCTCGATGAAGCGGGTGGGGATCTGTCCCCCGCCGTTCCATCGCTCGTCGATGATGAGCGCTTCCTTGCCGAGCTGCGCCATGTACTGGCGGACCAGCTCGTTCTGGCCGTTCACGCCGGTGTCGGGCACGTGGATGTAACCGACGCGCCCGTCGGTCTTCTCTTCGACGTAGCGGCGGTTGTCCTCGACCCACGCGCGGTACCGCAGCGCGGCATCGCTGCCCATCGCGCGAACGACGACATCGCGGGCATCTTCATCCCATTCCGGATTTTCACTCACCGTGATCGTAATGGTGCGACCGGCGAGATTCTGGAAACTGGCGAAGACATCCCGCGCCGGATCCACCGGCACGCCGTTGACTTCCAGCAGGTAGTCGCCCTCGTTGACGTCGATGCCCGCTTCGGAGAGCGGGCCGAAGCCGTCGCGATCCCAGTCGCCCGCCTCGTAGATGCGCTCGATGTAGTAGGCATTGGCTTCTTCATCGAAGGCGAAGTCGCAGGCGAGCGAACCGACACTGACCGACGGCTGACTCTCGTGATCGCCCCCGAAGTAGTACGCATGTCCGACGTTCAGCTCGCCGATCATCTCACCGATGATAAAGCTGACGTCTTCGCGGCTGGTGGCGTCGGCGACCATCGAAAGGTAATGCTCGCCGATCTTGTCCCAATCCACGCCGTGAAGATTGTCCACGTAGAAGAAGTCGCGCTGAATGCGCCACGCATCGCGAACGACCTGGCGCCACTCTTCGCGCGGATCGATCACCGCGATCATGTTGTCCGTCGGCACGCTCTTGCCTGATGCACCGGCGGCGGCGTTCTGAATCGACGCCCGCGCACCGCGGATGACCAGCAGCTTCGAGCCGTCAGCGGTGATCTCGAACTGGGTCGCGCCGGCGGCGACGGACTGTTCCCGCCGCTGGTCGTCCTTGATATCGAACAGGAAGATGCCGGTCGATCCGGACTGGCCGCGGCCCGAGGCGCGCACGTAGAGCAGCTGGTTGCGGTTGTTCACCGCGAGCCGGCCGAAGGTCCCCGGAGAGACGGGCAGCCGCATCGCGCGACGTTCGAAACCATCGACGTCGATATCCACGCTCTCGCGCGCTTCGTCCGCATCGGCTTCGGCGGCGGCGTCAGCGCCGACTTCGGTGCGCTCGGCGGTGAAATCAACGGATTCACCCTGTGAGGACGATGTGCCGCTCATCGTGTTGCCGTCGATCGTGGCTTCGATGGTCGATTCCGGCGCTTCGGGAAACTCGCGCAAACGGCCCGTCAGCGTGATCCGGCTGGTCGCCGGGTCAAATTCACCGGTGAGATCCAGGTTGAACATGTCCATCGACAGCGTGCCGGTGACGGAGTAATCGGCCGTCATCGTGAGCGACATCGAGAAGGTCATCGGTCCCATTTCGGGTACGTCGACCGACCCGGTCCACACGCCGCTCACGCCGTCGTCTTCGACTTCTTCTTCCGCGGCTTCATCGTCCGCGTCGGCGTCGGCGTCGGCGTCCTCGGCTTCTTCATCCTCCTCCGCTTCTTCTTCTTCATCGTCCCAGGACTCTTCATCGCTTTCCAGGAGCCAGGGGGATTCGATCTCCTCACGCAGCGGCACGGCCGCGAGCACACTGCTGCCCGCGTAGATGAACGTGGAATCCATGTCGGAGTAGGCCGGCGACCAGTGCCCGGTGGTCACGTAGTAGAGCCAGTCGCCATCACGGCTGAAAACCGGTGAGCGGTCGTTGTAGTAGCCGCTGGTGAGCTGATGATGTTCATCCTCGTTCACGTTGTAGACGAAGATCGCGCTGGAGGGATCATTCTCGTTGTCAAGGGTGCGGCCGTAGGTGATCCACTGGCTGTCGTGAGACCAGTCCACGCGAAGTGATCCCCCGCTCCTTCCCCCGCCGGTGGCCCACGGGTCCTGGTCCACCTTCCGGGTGTCCGCCTCTTCCACCGTGGTCAGAAAGATCGTGCTGGTCTTGTCGGTGAAGATGATGTACTTGGAGCAGGGTGACCATTGGGCGTTGTACTTGAAGGGACCGCCGTCGTCAGTGAGCTGGCGCGTCTCGCCCCGGCCGTCGGACTGCGTGACGTACAGTTCGTACTCGCCTGATTCATCGGAGAAGTAGGCGATCCACTGCCCGCAGGGGCTCCAGCTCGGATTGCGCTCGGCAATACCGCTGGTGCGGGTGAGATTGCGCGGAGAACCTTTCTCCGCGGGCAGGGTCCAGATGTCGCCCCGGGCTTCGGCCACCGCGCGCTTCGCCTTCGGCGAGATGTTCCAGTACGTGATGAAAGAGGAAACGTCGGTGCGCTGCGTGCGGATGTTCGGCCGATCGCCGGGAATGCGCACGTCGACGGTGCGGGTCGAATTGTTGTCGAGGTTGAGCAGATAGAGGTTCGGTCCGTTCTGAAAGACGATCTCTCCGCGGTCGCGCGGGCCGGGACCGATGCTCGGCCACTTCACGTCCCATTCGCTGAAGCGGGTGATCTGCTCGTGGCGATCGCGGCGCATGTCGTACGCCCAGATGTTGAGACGCGCTTCATCACCCCGGTCGGAGAGGCAGTAGAGCTTGTCGCCGTTCGGCGCCCACATGGGCAGCGTGTCGGTTCCCTCCCAGTCGGTGACCTGCTTCGAGGTGTGATCGTTCAGGTTGAAGAGCCAGATGTCGGAAGCGAGACCGCCGCGGTAGCGTTTCCAGGTGCGGCGGTCACGGTTGTAGGGCGTGTAGGCGAGCCACTCCCCGTTCGGGCTGATCGCACCGGCATCGCCGTAGGGAATCGGCAACTGCTCGGGATGCCCCCCTTCCGCGGAGATGGTGTAGATCTGCGCCGCCCGCTGCTGGCCGGACCGGAAATTGCTCGTGTAGATGAGCTTTTCGCCATCCGGCGTCCAGCCGGTGAAGTTCTTCCCTCCGGCGTGGTAGGTGATGCGCTCCGGTACACCGCCCTCGAAGGGAATGGTGTAAACGTCCCGCCCGCCTTCGTAGTTGCCGACAAACGCGATTGTCCTGCCATCCGGAGAAAAGCGCGGATTGACTTCCTGACCCGGCGGGCTGGCGAGGGGCTTGGCGAGCCCGCCTTCGCGCGGGACAAGCCAGATGTCATTGGCGTAGACAAACGCAATATGCGTCTTGGAGACGTGCGGATAGCGCAACATGCCGGCGTCCGGGCTGATGTCCGCCCTGGCGGTCCAGGTGAGGGCTGCGATCAAAAACGCAGCGAATCCGATCAATATGGTTCGGTTCATGTGTCCTGTTCACTCCGTACAGAAAGTAGAGATTGCCGGAAGGGTATGGTGAACAGGTTGTACCGGAAATACGCGGTGAGTTTGCACTGGCCCCGCAAAAAGCCCGCGGTTGCGGGCCGGATAGGGGGCGCGCTGATCTCCAGAGCAGCGGCGTTGCCGCCGGAGGCCGCGCTCACATCCCCACGCGGAGCGTGGCGTCTTCCATCAGGTAAAGCCCGATCAGGTAATCGTTGATCAGGTAGGGATCGATGCGCATCACGCCTTCAATCGCGCCGTAATTCGAAAAGCGCCGCACATCGGAGCTCGGGGGATTGGTCAGTTGCACTTCGATCGCATCGTACGGTGAAGGCATCGTTCCGAGACAGCACCCGTCCCACATGTTGAGCATCATCAGCATTTCCCGGGCGTCGGCCCCGATCATCGGGAAGAGCAGGTAGCCGGTGATCCTCACGTGGGCGTCATCCAGCTTCCGGATCCGCTCGGGAATGTCCGTCATGCCGAGGCGCGGCTGGTAGCTCTCCGCCGCGGACATGAGCAGTTCCCAGCTGACTTCATAGGGATCATCGGGTGTGCCCGATCCGGTGATCTCAAACAGCCCGTCCAGGAGGATCGACCCGTCATCCCGCGTGACGACGGAGTGTTCGATCGTCGACTTCTGGCCATCCTTCCAGGGATTCTCCGACTCCCGCAGCGAATCGACATGCTCGTGACCGGCTGGGGCACCCGGCGGTGCCCCACTGCCCCCACCCGGTGTCGGCGCGCCGACCCCGAAGAAATCGCCCCACTCGACATCGCCCGCACCATCGTTCTCCCCGGACCTGTCCGGGTTTTCCGCGGACGCCAGCAGTTCCTCCGCCAGCGACATCGCGCTCACTTCAACACGGTCCTCACCGCCCCACGGCGAGGGTGGACCGGAGCGCCGAGATCCGCCGGAATCATCGGCGGAGGCCGCTTCCCGTACGGATCCGGGGTCGGGTTCGCGGTCGGGGCGGCGGGATGGCGTCGTCGGATCGGCACTCCGATCGATCACGGCCTGGCCGCTCGATTCGGCCGCGCTGCCCGGCCCGCGGAGTTCGGTCCACGCCACCGCGCCGGCCACACCGGCAAAGATCAGGATGACAATCCAGAAAAGACGCATCAGACGATTCTACCTCCACGAGTTTCTATCGGTTCAACCGTTTCGGCGACGAAATGATTCACCCGGTTTGACCCTCGCCCGAACGGCACGAGGGACCGGGAGGCCGAGTACCGGCCCCCGATCGGTTGTACGCCATCTGCAGCCGGAGCACCGGACCCCGCCGGGGATCCCCGCGAGAGTGGCCCCGGAAGGCTCCAGGAGACCGCTCTGGAGAGGGCCGGGGGAGCGGCCGCGGCGCGGTGCACGGGAACACGCGAACCGGGGGGGCCGATCATCAACCAAAAACCGGGCGCCGCCGCGGACACAGTCCATGGGTCGGGCTTCCGCCTCCGGTTGCCGGAGCCGCCACCGGCAGTACGTCAAGGATCCTCACCCCAGCGGACGCAGATGCGCGACGACGGTCGTTCGGTAGGCGGCGGCGGCGGGCACGACACCGGCCAGAGCCGCGAGGAGGATCGAAGCCATCACCATCACGAAGGTCCAGACCGGCTCCAGCCGCGGCTCGATCACGAGCCCCAACGTCTGCTTCATCATTTCGGCCACCGCGAACATCCCGATGAACGCGAGAACCACGCCCGCGAGCGCGCCGAGCAGGCCGATCAGCGCCGACTCGGTCAGCACCAGGCCGAAGATGCGCGGTCGGCTGCACCCCAGGACTCGGAGAATGGCGATCTGGCGGCGCCGTTGTTCCATGGTGTTGTAAAGAGCGAGCATGATGGCGATGCCGCTGGACAGAAGCACCACGGCCGCCATGGCGATGAAGATCTGGTCGATGTTCGAAACGATACGGAAGAGTTTCTGAATCTCGAAGTGCGGATCGGCCACGGTAATCGTCGTGTCACGGCGCAGGGTGTCGTACACCTGCTGCTGCGCGGCGGACAGCGTGCGCCCGGGCCGGGTGCCGACGCGCAGATAGATGCCGGTGATCAATCGATCGGCGTCGCGCAGGTCCGCGGCGGTGGTGGAGGTGACGGAAGGGTCCGCGGCGCGGCGGATGTCATGGGCATGAATGACCCACGTGCTTTCGAGGTTCGTGAACAGCGCCCGGTCGTGCGGGCTGCCGGTCGGTTCGAGGATGCCGACGACCCGGTAAGCGTAATCATCGTGGACATGCGGCTCCATATGAACTTCATCCGCCCGTCCGAAGATGCGTCGTTGCCGTGAGTCCTCGATCCCGTGGGTCAGGTAGATCTCATCGTCAATCTGAAGGTTCGTTCCGGCCGCGACCTCCGCGCCGATGACGACTTCGAAGGATCGCTCGAAGCGGCGTCCGGCGCGAAAGCTCCACTCGACGCCGGGGTGCGGTTCGAACCGGGTGAAGAACGCTTCGGTAGTCGCCATGACCGGGTAGCCGCGGTAGCTGTCGCCCTGCTGGTTGGGAATGGCGAATTCCCACGGAATGCCGAGGCCTTCGGTGATCTCACGATACTTGCTCCAGGGAATCGCCTGCCGCGGCGCGCTGGCGTAGAAGACGCTGTTGAGCACCGCGACCAAAGGGCTGTCCTCGGCGGAGACGAGCATGTGCATGTTCCCCGCACCCCGCTGAAACGCATCCTGTCCGGCGGTTCGCATGCTGAGCAGTACGATCATGAGCGCGACCGCCACCGCAACGGTGATGATGGTCGTGACCGTGGAGAAGAGCCGGCTGGTCAAGCTGCGTGAGATGATCGTGAAGTCGGTCATCGCCATAAAGCGTTCTTCCTCAGTGACCGGTCAAGGTCCGGGTGGGTTCATTCCGGCTTTTCTTCAGCGCGGTCGGTGGACAGTTCGAGCGTGGCGGCCGCCGGTTCCGATTGCGAAGAGAGCGCCTCCAGGTCGACGATCCGTTCAAAGCGCGTGGCGAGCCGCGGGTCGTGGCTGGTGCAGAGCAGCGCGGCTCTGGCCTCGAGCGTGACCTTCTGGATCAGGTCCATGGCCACTTCGGCGTTCGCGGGATCGAGACTGGCGGTCGGTTCATCCGCCAGCACCAGCGCGGGTTCACACGCCACCGCACGGGCCGCCGCAACGCGTTGCTGCTGCCCGACGCTGAGCCGTTCAACCAACTGGTTCGGCCGGTCAATGCCGAGTGAATCGAGCAGGGAGGTCGCGCGATCCCGGTGATTCCGGGGCGGCAGGTCGGAGAACATGAGCGCCGCCAGAACGTTCTCGAGCGCGGTGAACCCGTTGAGCAGGTTGAAGGTCTGAAAGATCATGCCGACGGTCCGGCCGCGGAAGAGGTCGCGTTTCTCGCCGGAGAGTTGATGAATATTCTCACCGTTGATGAGCACGCGACCGTGCTGGGGCTCCATGAGACCGGCGACAAGAAAGAGCAGCGTGCTCTTGCCGGTGCCGGAGCCTCCCTGGAGCAGAACCGGTTCGGCGCGGCCCAGTTCGAGAGAAGGCACATCGACGGTCCATGCCGCGGAAGGCGTCCCGGGATAGCGGAAGCGGAGTTCGTGAATCTCGAGAGCCAGGGGCGTGGTCATGGGTGAGGGGATCCTCGAAGCGGGAACGAGCGCGAACTCCGGCGACCGCAGGCGGCGACCGCCGGGCAATCATTGGGGGAGGGGGTCGCGATCACTATACCGCTGCCGGTTGCCTCCGGTTCAGATTCCGCGCTCCCCGTCCGCCCGCATCGCCCGGTCCCGATCGGTTTCGAAGAAGTGAAGCAGTCGGCAGGCGAACTCTTCCGCCGCGAGCGTGATGCGGAAGAGCGGCGTGTAGACCGCGATCGCCGCCACCGACCAGGTGACGAGCACCGAGCCGATCAGGGAGTCACTGACCCAGTGGGCACCGGTGAAACACCGGGGCAGGCTGAGCACCACGCAGATCGGGAAGATCACCCACGCCTTCCTTCCCCACCGCAGAAGGGCGAAGAAGAACACGGTGAAAAACACGCTCCCGTGGTTGGACGGGAAACTGGTCCACGATGAGGTCTTGACATCGACGTCACGGACCTCCTCAAGGTCGACCAGCTCACCATTGATCGCGTAGGTCGGACTGGCCCGCGGCATGTACTCTTCGAGGATGAAATCGCCGATACCGTTGGCGACGACCCAGAACGCAAAGATGAAACCGGAGTACGCCGCCACGCGCCGCCAGTCGATCGCTCGGCCGACGACCCACCGTGCGGTCAGGCAGAATGCTGCGAAGATCACCAGGACGCACAACGCCTCGCCCCACCAGTGATTCAGAAAGACCACGGTGGAATCGAACCACGCGGCCCGGCCGGTCAGGCCGTTCAGGGCCTCGGCAAGCGGTCGTTCGATACGGTCGAGCGGCTCAAATCCGAACCGGTACCAGAGGCCGATACCGATTGCGCTGATGAGAAGCGGAACCGCAATACCGAAGATGCGCCGTAATGATGGACTCATGCGAAAATCTTATCGCAAAAATGATGATCGCTTCATCAACCAGCAACGGATGCATCACGCTGGATCGATCTCAAGCGGCGGCAGCGCGCCAGCGATCCTGGCGCGTCGGGCTTCAAGCCACTCCGGCAACTGCAGGGTCCGGCCGAGTTCCGCTTCGGATTCGTCCTCCGTGAAACCGGGCCCGTCGGTCGCCAGCTCGAACACGATGCCGCCTGGTTCACGAAAGTAGATCGAGCGGAAATACTTGCGCTCTCTGATCTCGGTGACGTTGAGGTTCTCGGCGGCGAGCCGCGCCTGCCAGGAGACCAGCGCGGCGCTATCCGCCACGCGCCAGGCGACATGGTGTACCACGCCCGGTCCGAACCGGCCGCGCCCGGCGGCGGGATCGGCGACGACCTCGATGAAGGCATGGTGTTCATCGCGCGGCAGGTGCAGCGAGGCGCCCGTGCCATCCCCGGCGCCATCCCCGGCAGACGGCCGCGGCTCGAAACCAAGGACGTCCTTCAGAAAGGCCACCGTCGGTTCAGGTTCGGCAACCCGCAGGGTCAGTCCGGCAAAGGCGGAAATCACCTGCTCCGGCCGCATCCCGTCGGGCGTCCACAACCGGTCCGGCGAGTGGGAAACGGGGTGCTCCGTGAGGGTGAAACTCGTCCCATCGGGGTCGGAGAACCGAAGCGCCGCGGCGCGGCCCGAATCCTGCTCATGCGCGATGCCGAGGTGTTTCAGGCGCCCGGCCCAGAACGGGCCGGCCCCCGGGGGGATACCGAGGTGGATCGAAGCGACCTGCCCGCTGCCGTGCTGCCCGGGCCGGGCGTTGGGATGGGAAAAATAGGTCAACACCGTG
>SLDM01000510.1 GCA_007125255.1 Phycisphaerales bacterium | reverse complement strand
TGGCGGTAGGACTCGGCAATGACCGAGTTGGGATTCTTGCGGAGCGCCAGTTCCGCGGACTTGGTTCGGGTGGGATCTTCCTCCAGATCGGGAATGACGCCCAACACCCGTCCGCCCGGCAGGACGGCCAGGTCGCTGGCGGACTTGATGCGCTGATCGGTGATCTCCCGCAGGAAGATCAGCCCGAGGGTCAAGGCAAGGACCACGAGCGTGGTCAACGGGGCGACGATGGTCAGCCGCGGAAAGGCGCGTTCCCGCGGCACGAACGCGCGTTGGGCGATGCGGACCCGGGCCGCGTCCGCCCGGACTTCGATGAGCCGCGCTTCGTTGAGAAGCGCCAACTGCGCTTCCCGTCGCGATTCGAGCTGGCCGAGACGGGATTGTTTCCCGCGATACTGCGCGTGCGCGGCGGCCAGTTCGCTGAGCCGCTCTTCCTGGGCATCGGCCTCATCCTGCAGTGCCATCAGCGTCTTGCTCAACCGTTCGATCTCGTCACTGAGCCGCTTGTTGCGGGCCTGGAGATTGCGGTTGATCACCTCATCGAGCATCTCCTCGTACTCGAGCTCCGCCGCCCGCACCCGGCTCTCAATCTCCCGGACCGAGGGATGGGAGGCGCTGAGCGTCTCAATGAGGTGACGGCGCTCGGTCTTGAGACCGGAGATGTTGGAGGCCTGCTGCCGCACGATGGGATCGAGCGCCGCCTCCTGAACGTCTTCGGACGTCGGCTCGAGGGTGCCGATCAGCTTCGCCTGCGTCTGCATGAGAGCGCTCTCGGCAAAGTTGAGATTCGACGCCGTCGCCTGAACCTGTTCCGTCAGATTCCGTGCCGAGAGGGCGATCGTGCTGAAACGGGGATCTTCGGCCGTGATTCCCTCTGAGCGAATGAAGTCTGAGATGGCCCGTTCCAGCGTTCCGATCTCATTCGTGATCTCGGTGAGTTCGTTGTTGAACAGCTCACGGTTTTCCCGGAGCGTGGCCCGGTCCTGCTCCCGGCGGTGCGCGATATAGACATCGGCGATGCGGTTGAGAACGATCGGCACGTCGGCCGGACGCCGGGCCCGCCATCCCAGCCGATAGAAGTTCGTGCCGCGCAGCACGTTGGCGTTGAGCGACTCCACGAGATCATCGATGGCAGACTGAATGTCAAACACTTCGCGGCCGGATTCATCCTGAATCAGAAACTGCCGGTGCCACTCGGTTTCCCGAATGTCGCGATCGCCCATGGCGCGTTCGAGAATATCGCGGTCGGTCAGGATGATCGATTCCGTACTCGCCAGACGAAAGACCAGATCGTCTGACATGATCTCGTTCGGCCCGACCTCGCGCGACTCGCGGACACCGCTGCGAATCTCGAAGAGCACTTCACCGGCAAAGAGCGAATGGTTCTGCACCAGGTAGACGAAGAGCCCCACGCCGAGACCGGCACCGAGAATCGCCGCTGCGATAATCAGCAGCAGGTACCGCCGGATGACCCGGATCGGGTCAATCGTCGTCGCCACGGCAACGACCGATGAGCCGCGGGGAGGCGAGGGTGAGCGGCGATTCATGGGACTGCGGGGTGGTGTTGCCGTACTCATGACTGATCATTCCTCGGAGAAGCGGAAACGGGCTTGGGAGTGTATCGAAAAAAGCTCACGGGGACGCGCCGTTCGGGCACGTTTCAGCTCCCCACGGCTGCGGTCTGGTCGATCTCCAGCATGAACGACTCAATCCGGATGCGATCATCCGGTGAGGGGTCGAGTTCCAGGGCCTGACGCAGATGCGTGACGGCCGCCTCCTCACGCCCCTCATCCTTCAGGACGTGGGCGAGGTGAAAGAGCGTTGTCGCGGTCCTGCGAATCTCGAGACTCTGTTCGAGGTAGGCGCGGGCCTGCTCAAGATCACCGATGTGGTAATACGTCCACCCCAGCGTGTCCAGGGCCGCGTGATCCTGTCGCATCAGTTCGACCGCCCGGCGGGCGTGGAAGACGGCCCGGGACGGCTCCTTCTTGTACTCGGTCAGGATAAACGCCTTGTTGTTGTGCGCCCGGGCGTGATCCGGATCGAGTTCCAGAACCTGGTCCAGCATCTCGATCGCCAGATCGTGCTCGTCCTGCAGATAGTGCAGAAGGCTGAGGTCGTACTTCATACCGGCCCGGAAACGGGGACTCTCCGAGTCCGATTGTTCAACCGCCCGCCGGGCCATGTCCAGTGCCTTGGGTAACCCGGAATCTCCGGAGCCGGCCCACATGCGGGCAATCCACATGAGTTCACTCGCATGGAGCTCCTCCTCGCCTGACCATTCCCGGAGCGCCGACTCGAATGCTTCCGGGCCATCCTGGGCCAGCATCGGCTGGGCAACCTGCAGCCAGGCCTGGAGATCCTGCGCACCACGCTGGTGCTGAGCGACCTGCGTTCGCAGTTTCCGGTAGGAACGCTCCAGGGAACGTCGTCCCTGCGGCTCGTTGTTCTGCATGTACTGGGCGCGGGCGAAGTGGGCGTCCAGAATCGGATCCGCATCACGCATCTCACGGCGATCCGCGAGCATGCTCATCACGCGGCGGCTGTCCGGCTGCGACCCGGTCAGCAGCTGCGCCACGTAGGAGCGGAGAATGGCCGGGGAGCGGGTGGCGTTCCACGCCCGTTCATAGATCTCCAGCACGCGTCCCCGTTCATTCCGCTGCGCGTAGATTGCGGCCAACTGCTCGTACCACGATACCGAAGTCGGATAGATGCGAATCGCTTCCTCGACGTGGTCGATGGCCGCCCGGGTATTGCCGCGGCGGAGTTGCAGATCCACAATGAGGCGGCGGGACTGAACTTCGTCGGGGAAGCGTTCGAGCAGCCGTTCGAGTTCGCTGAGCGCGGCGCTCTCATTCTGTCGGGCCAGATGCACCTGAGCCCGCACGAGACCGGTCCGCGGGTGATTCATCTGGACCGCGTCGGCACGGCTCAGTGCGCTCATCGCCCGATCCAGCAGATCGGCGCTGCCGGTTCGCTGAAACTCCCCGAGGAGTGACTGGGCGCGGAACACGTGCGGCGTCGGGTCCGATGGAGACAACCGCTGGGCCCGCTCCAGCGCATCCCGCTGCCGCTGGTAATACTGCTCCGCCTGGGCGACATCGCCCCGCATCGCAGCATCTTCCGCCCGGCCGAGTGCGATCAGAGCCCGCAACATGCTGGCGGAATACACCGGATCGCGGTCCGCCATGGCCTGCTCCAACCGGGATTCCGCCCGATCAAACTGGCGCAAGCGGACGAGGCACTCCACCAGTCTCAAGTGCACTTCGAACGAGGGGTCGACCTCGAGAACAGCTTCGTAGAGCGAAACCGCCTGTTCGTGACGATTCTGCTGGAAGAGAAAGTCCGCCAGGGCGCGGTCGATCTGCAGGCGATCCGGATCCTGTTCGTCGCGCGCTTCGACCAGCGTCTGGAAGGCACGGTCGAGTTGACCGGTCTGCTGCTGGTAGCGGCTGAGCACGATCCGGTAATTGAGATTCGCCCCTTCCGCTTCTTCGACCTCTTCGATGTACTCACGCAGAACGCGCTCGCCGCCCCGGACGTCGCCCCGAAGCCGATGCACCAATGCCATCATCGAGATGTTGTCGATGTTCTTGCCTTCCCGGTCGATCGTCTCCTGAACGATGCGCTCTGACTCTTCATTCCACCGCTTCTTCTCTTCCTCAAGCACGCGCTGCTGCTCGGTCGAAGTCATCCGTGACCAGGCCGTCGCTCCGTACCGCGGCTGAAGATTCTCATCGAGCAACAGGCCGCGCCGCGGACTGGTCCGGGCGAGAAAGGTCGCCAGGGCGGAAGTGTTCTCGACATCCTCCGGGTTCTCCCGGTGCCGCCGGCGTCGTTCGCGCAGTACCGTTTCACGACTTCCCGCCTCGTTCTCCAGGGTCAGCCACAGGTTCCAGATGCGGGGATTGTCACGAAAAACGCGCCGCGCCTCCTCGATCATGCGCAACGCCCGGACCGTGTCGCCGGACTGCACCAGCACCTGTCCCAGCTGCTGAATGGTGTTGAGATCATTCGGGTTGATGCGGTAGGCCTCTTCCAGCGACCGGACGGCTTCTTCCACATTGCCGACGCGATGGTACGCCATCCCCAACCCTCGCCAGATCTGCGAAGAGTACGGCTGGCGGTCGGTCGCACGAATAAAGACGCGCACCGCCTCCTCGTAGTCGCCGCGCTCAAGCGAGATTCTCGCGCGGAACAGCAATCCGTCGGCCCGGTCGATGTTGGCGCGACGGGCTCTGTCGGCGATCGCCTCCGCGCGATTCCAGTCACGTGCGAGCAGCGCTCGGTTGAACTCGAACTCGATCAGCCGTGCATCATCCGCGGCCCGTTCGCGGGCACGCGCGAGATATTCATTGGCTTCCCGCTCGGCCCGCTGCGCATTCGTCCGCAGCGCATCCGCCTGCGACTCGTCGGCGGACTGTTCGGCCAGCCGGCGCTGACTTGCGGCCAGAGAATACAGGTTGATCCCGGTCAGCACGATCGCGTCGGTTTCACTCTCCTCCGTTTCCCGGAAGTAGCGGATGACGCGCTCAACCGGATCGTCGGATTCCAGGATGACGTCCAGCTGCCTGAGATTCGCATTGTTCGGCGCGACCGCAAGGCCGCGATCGACGTACTCACGTGCGCGGTCGAGTCGCTCACTGACCATCTCCAGCCGCGCGGCCGCCGAAAGCAGCGCGATGTTCTCCGGATCACTCTCCAGGGCGCCGAAGATCGCATCGCGCGCGGCATCCATATCGCCGCGTTGCATCGCTTCTTCCGCGGCCTGGATCGCGAGGAAGTCCGGCTGATCCGACTGGTAGGTTTCACCCTGCAACGCGGCTTGAATCGCATTGGAGAGCTGAAGACCGCGCGGCGAATCCGGCTGGGTCCGCAGGTAGTTCTGAATCGATTCCGCGGCGGCCTCATGACGACCCAGACGGTACTGAAGCCGGGCCTTCCGCCACCAGAGGGCCGCGGGCGGCGCCGACAAGCCATCCATTGCCGCCGTAATACGATTGAGCGCCAGGCCCATCTGCCCGGACTCCTCCAGCACCGCGGAGGCAAGGGTCAACAATTCGGCATCCGAGCCGCCACGACGAACCAGGCGCTCCAGGAGATCGAGCGCCGTCCGGGTCTCGCCCCGCGCGATGGCGAGCTTGGCGTCCGCGCGCATGAGCTGGGGATCGTCTTCATCGTCACCAACGTACTCCGCCAGGCGGTCCCGGTACCCCTTCGCTTTCTCGATCGTTTCCTTCATCTCGGGGTCACCGGAGATTCGCCCGAGCTTCTGGTAGGTCATCTCGAAGAGCAACTGCGAGGCAATGCGACGAATGTCGCGCTGCAGTTGGGCGACAAAGCTGACGGTCAGCAGTTCACCATCGAGAATCTCCCGGGCAATGGCCGAAGCGTCATCGATTTCCTGCTGCAGGAAGAGGGCCTGGGCATACAGAATGCCGATCAGGAGATTGTCGGGATTCTCCTCCACATAGCTGCGGTAGAGCGATGCGGCCCGGCTCTGCATGAAGGGCTCGTTGAACTGCAGAAGCGTGCTCGCCGCACGGTGGATGACGATCGGGTTTCCGGTTCTCTCGGCCTCATCGGCGATATCCATCGCCCACTGCTGGAGTCGGGCAAGCTCACCTTCCGAAGCGGTTTCAGATCCTTCGGCGAAACCGACCAGGCGCTGCCGCACGAGGAACAACTGGGTCAACGGTCCACCCAGGTCCTCCTCCGCCGCCCGCTCGCTCTCCTCCTGCAATCGATTGCGGACTTCCTGCGTTCGGGTGGTCGCGTCCATCGGGCGCAGCTGCTCATACAGATTCGCCCAGTACAGCAGCCACACCGCCCGTCCCTCGTCGCTCTCTGGGAATGCTTCGAGAAAGCCTTCCAGGTCCTCTTTCGCCGCTTCGAGCTCTTCGACCCGAACGAACGAGTGCTGATTGCTGATCGCCTTTCCCCGGTAGAAGAGGCAGTAGGGATGCTGCGGATCGTCCTCCGCCACGCGGTCGCACATGTCATCGGCGGCGGAGTACAGTTCCTGCCAGAGACCGCGCACCCCCGAAGCGGGCATCACCGTCGCGAGAAGCTCGGCGTTGCGGTCGACTTCGCGGATGTATCGGAGATGGGCATCGGGATTCGACGAGTCGATTCTCGCTTCGTGCATGAGCACGAAACGCAGGCGCTCGTACATCTCGCGGGCCATGTCCGTTGTTTCCGGGCGCACACTCGTGACGGCAACTTCCAGCTTCTGAAGAAACTCCCGGTTGGCGGGCTCACGCTGAACCGCGCGGGCATAGTGCTGGCTCGCCTGGTAGTAGGAACCCTCATCCATCATCTGGTCGCCCAGACGAGCCTGGCGGGACGCGTCGCCCCGGACCTGAATGAACCAGAGGCCGCCGACCAGTCCGGCGGCGACGCTGATCGCGATAAAGAGGATCAGGAGGAACTTCGTGTTGATGCGTGCGGCCATGACAATCCTCTGTTACGGCGAATTGATCGCCAATGATTCTTTCTCTTGCCCGTCGATCCTTGATTCCACCTCGAGCCAGTCCGGAAGGCATCGCATGATTTCCGGCAGGACTTCCTCGGCAAGTTGCGCGACCCGGGCCGCGAACTCCTCCGGCTCCATGTCCGGCCCGCCGTCCATGGTGAATTGGACTTTGCAGTAGTAGGCGTACCGATCGGTGAGGTCGAACGCGAGGGCCCGGACGTTGTACGGATTCGCGGTCACCTGCCCGTTGGCGATGAAGAAGAAGCCCGCGTAGATCCGCGAATTCGGGGAGCCCGGGTGTCGAAACTCCGTCGTGCGGATCCGGAAATCCCCGACCGGCATGCGAATGGTCTGCGGCCGGCCGGTGATTCGATGGGGATGGCTCACCACCGGGTAGGGTTTGCCCGAGGAACGATGAACGTTCGCTTCATCGACCTCCCAGTCGGAGGTGTTGATGGGAAGGTCGAGATAGAACGGCTGTCCGAGCGCGGTGAATCCGCCGGCCACCATGCAGCGGTCGGGAACATGCGGGATCGCATCGATCATGCCGGTGTAGTACGCCAGGTGCAGCGCGATACCGACATTGCGGCCGTTCTCCTGCTTGATGTACCAGCGATCGAGATAGAGATCGGTTCCGAGCGTCTCCTCGGTGGTTGCATCCAGCGTCTGGTCGACCCCACTGGCGCGCCAGTCGCCGAGTTGGCGTGGAATACTGGAAAAGTGCTCCCGGAGTTCAACCGGCAGCTTTCGAAGGTGCACGTTCAGGTGGCCGATCGCCATCCGAAACCCGATACCGGAGAACGCGAGAACCACGCAGGCAATGATGAACGCCGTGACGGACTGGCGATCGAAGTTCATGCTTGCTCCTTTCCGGCCGGCGCGCCGGAAGCATCCTCGGCGGTCTCATCCGGTTCGATCACGATCTGGGTCACGATCCACATGAACCCGAGGTAGATCAGGAACGCCGGGACGAGCCAGACCAGACCGATGAAGGTATGAAAGTCACCGGCCGCGAAGTCCGCGTCGATGAACGTCAGCAGGCCGAGCGTGACGACACGAAGCATGTTGACGAAGATCGCGGTCGGTACGGCCAGAATCACCAGCGCCGCCTGCTGCCAGAATCGATTCAGCCCGATGTACGCCATCGCCACACCCAGGGCGAGAAATGCCATCAGCATCCGCATGCCGGAACACGCCTCGGCGATGTTCAGAGGCACCTCTGTACCATCCGAGCGAAAGACGGTCAGGATGTTGCCGGACCGGTGGATGTCAACACCGATCAATTGAAACAGGTAGTACGACCCGAGCGCAGCAATGTCCTGCAGTTGGAACGTGATGATGTCCATGAGCCGATCGGAGATTGTCTGCCCGAACACGAAGAGATAGGCCAGGGGAAACCAGAGCCAGTACATCGCGCGGAAACCGCAGAAGAGCAGGACGAGGCCGAAGATGGTCATCATCACGCTCGCCCCCTGCAGGTTGTGATGCTGCACCGCCTGGGGACCGATGGAAAAGAGGATGTACAGGCCGACGCCCAGCATGACCGGAACGAGACCGATCCACGTCGTGCGGAAAGGCCGGGCCAGAATCTTGTCCCGTTTGAGATAGACGAAGTAGGCTGCGATCGCGGGGATCACGAGCGTATGCCCCCAGTCGGCCTGATGTCGCACGATCCACTCAAACTGGCGGCTGAAGAATTCCCAGAAGAGCGCCACGATGATGGCGGTCAGAACCACGCCGCACCCGAGCGGCCCGCGCCACTCTTCCCACAAGGAGGCGCCGTCGCCAACCTCCTCCGTCCTGATGTGCGTCAATTCACTCATTTCTCAGCATCGAATCTGATCGACCATCCCGAACCGCCACTTCACTGACGAACGGAATCACATCCCGGCGGCCTCCTGCCGCGGGTGCAATGCGGGCGCCGGTCTGCCAATCCGCCGTGGGTCACCGAAGTTCCACCGTACCGATAGATCAGGAGGAATACCCTCCCGCAAAGCATACGCATCGATCCGGGGCCGGAGTTCGCGGGATTTGCCGACGGCAGAGCGAATTCATGATGGTCGCGCGTCCGTCCGTCCGTCCGTGCCCGGCGATCAGTTGAGGCGATTGACGGGCGGCGCGCCGAAGACATCGTTGCCGAAGTTTCGGTCCAGCAGGAACCCGAACCCGTACGTCGCCCGAAAACCGTTCCGGATCACCGCCAGCGGCGTGGCCAGCCAGCTCGTGCCGATGATGACGTGATCGTTGGGCTTGATGTAGACATCCGGCTCGGTCCGCCGACGGATCGCCGCCAGGTCCAGCCGCAGGGTTGCCTCGCGGTTCGGGCCGACCATGCGCGTCAGGTCGACCCGCTCGGGAATGGCGATGGACCCCAGGTCACCGGCCGCGGCCACGAGGCGGCTGAGCGTCAGTCGCGTCCCGTCGGTCGGGAGGGTGTAGACGCCGGGCCGGGCGACCTCACCACTGATGTACACCACGCCGGGTTGCGGCCCGACAACGTGGATCCGGTCCTTCGGACGGACGACGAGGTTGTATCCACTGTCGCCGGCCTTGAGCCGCTCGTACGGAATCTCGATCACCCGCTCGAGCATCAGATCGTTCTCACGCGATCTCGGTCGGTCGCGGTCATCCTCGCGTCGACGATCCCGTTCGGTGGTCCGGGATCCTCGCGTCGACGATCCCGTTCGGTGGTCCGG
>SLDM01000080.1 GCA_007125255.1 Phycisphaerales bacterium | reverse complement strand
GAGAAGGGCGCCGCGGCATCGCCAAGGTACGAAAGCGCGGAGGGAAAGGCTCGCAGTTGAACCGCAAGGCGGCGTTCAGCTCCATCGGCGTGATCAGCGGGCATGACGGACGGAAAGCCATTGCGAGAAACAGCACCTCGCAGACGGAGCCTGCGAGATGCTTCCTGCCGTGAAAGTCATGCGCGGAGCGCTTCGTCGCCACGGCCGCAGCGTCCTGGCGGCGGCTGCACGGGTTTTCTCAACGGGAGAACTGAGCGGATCAATCAACCCCAGTTCTCAAGCAGGATCAGGAGATCAAAGACGTTGACCTGGTTGTCGCCGGTCAGGTCGGCGGCGCAGCTTCCCTTCCTGGGAAGACAGGGGCCCCAGTCTTCCAACAGCAGCAACAGGTCGAAGACGTTCACCACGCCATCGCCATTCAGATCGCCGATGCCGGACTCGCCCGGACAGATCTGGGCAAACGTGTTCCCGCCCAGATCGCTCCAGTTGCCGATCACCGGTTCGGCTTGGTTGTCGCAGAACGTGCTGTTGCTGATCGCGATGTTGGTGTTCGTGAGAAAAGCGACCACCACACCCTGCCCGGAATTGCCCCTGAAATTGGAATTCTCGACCTTCAGATTGCTGGTGGAGTGATGAATCGCGCCTCCGCCGTTCAAGTGGGAGTTATTGATAAATGAACTGTTGATCACTTCTGCATTACTGGCGATCGCATCCAGCCCGGCGCCGATGTTGTCACGAAAAATCACACCGTCGAAGAGTGGGCTGCCAAAGCCGGAGTGAGCACCTCCGCCGACATCTCCGAAGTTGTCCCGAATGATGCAGTCAAGGACGGTCGGGCTGCTGCCATCGATATAGATTCCGCCGCCAAAGGTGACCGGAGAAATTAACGTTCCAATCCCACCGGTGATGGTAAATCCTTCGATGATGGTGTCCGCCCCTTCACCGTTCGTGATCACGATGACAGAGTTGAAGCCGCTGAGCGAACTCGCATCGATCACGGTCTCTTCCGGGCCGCCGCTGCTGCGCAGATAGACGGCCTTGCCGAGCGTGTTGATCGATTCAGAGTACGTTCCCGGTGCGACGATGATCTCATCACCATCGCTGGCCATATCGATCGCGCCTTGAATCGTGGGATGATCCGATGGCACATGAATGACTTGTGCAGAAACCGTTCCGGGCAGTATCACCAGCAGCGACACCAGCAGAATCGCCGTCCAGGATCTGAATGATCCAAACGTTCCGCATGCGGAGAGAAAGCTTCTACTCTGCCCGGAACGCCAGGAAACCGATGACTGACAGGAATGAGCAATGGTCGACAATTTCATGATAAATACCCCATGCACCAGGAAAGGTTGAGGTTAAAACCCTACCTCAAGTCTCGAGCTGATACAAGGATATTTTCCTGGCCAGGAAAAGGCACGAAGGCACGAAGGGGCGGCATCAAGGCATCAAGGAATCGAGGGGGTGGGGAGATGACGATTGTGTCGTCCCCGCGCAGGCGGGAACGACGGAATCCGGACCCTCGCCGACGTCGTCAACCCCTTCGTGCCTCTGTCGTTCAGTCACTTCGTCACTATCCCTCTGTGCCTCTTACGTTTCGCCCCTTCGTTGCTCTCCTCACTGCCAGAGGGGGGCAGTGAGTCGACAGTGCCGACGCGGGCAAGAGCGCCACACCGCAGCCCGGTGATCGAGCTTCCATCTCGCACGGCCGACTCGCTGCGCTCGCTGGCCGTGGCACCCTCTGCAGCATCACTTCCTTCGTCACTTCGTCACTCCGTCACTTCCCTCCGTCCCTCCGTGCCTTTTCAGAACCATGATTGACGGGACGCGCCCCGCAGGCGATGCTCCCTCTCATGCTGCAGATTCTCGGTGGTGAATTTCGGCGTCGACGGCTGGCGACGCCTCCGGATGCGGATCACACCCGCCCGTACTCCGCCCGCGCCCGGGAGACGGTCTTCAATCTCCTTCGCGGCTGGTTCGACGAGGGTCGGGTGCTCGATCTCTTTGCCGGCGTCGGCACGATGGGACTGGAAGCGGTCAGCCGGGGGGCGACCGAAGTCGTCATGGTCGAACAGAATCGCGGGATCTTCACGCTGCTTCAACAGAATATCAGTACGCTCGGATCTGCCGATCGCGCCCGGGCGGTGCAGGGCGATGCCCTCTCGCCGCAGATCCTGAGCGCGGCGCCGCGCGAGACGCAGATCGTGTTTCTCGACCCGCCGTACGCCTTCATGCAGGATGAGTCGCGGCGCCTTCAGATCATGGGACAGGCCGCCCGGTGCCGGCAGGTCATGGCCTCTTCCGGTTTTCTGGTACTTCGTTCGCCGATCCTGCCGAAGAAGGAGGAATCCTGGGCCACGCTGGACGCGTTCGACGGCCCGGAGATCCACCGTGTCGGACGCGAGATGTGGGTGCTGCTCTATGCCCCGTCAAGGGTGACGGCGGACCTCCCGTCGCCTTGATCCTGGATAGTTCCTGATAGATCCTGATGGATTCTGTCCAGATTGCGCCCGGATTCTGACCGGATTCTGACTGGATTTCGCCTGGATTTCGCATGGCCTCCCCGAACGACCAATCCGATTCCGATGATAGAGAGAAGCGGATGTCCCCCCGTCCGCGCCTGTCGCCGCGCGAGGCGGCGGTCTGGACCGTGACGCGGCTGCAGCAGGCCGGCTTTGCCGCCTACTTCGCCGGTGGATGTGTCCGGGATCAGCTCATGGGTCGCGAGCCGACCGATTACGACGTCGCGACGAGCGCCCGGCCGGAAGAAATTCAACGGATCTTTCCGCGGGCCCGCGCGGTTGGAGAGTCTTTCGGCGTGATGCTGGTGCGCCACGGCGGGCAGACGGTTGAAGTCGCCACGTTCCGCACCGACGGCCCGTATTCCGACGGCCGCCATCCCGATGAAGTCCACTTCACCGATGCCGAACATGATGCGCAGCGCCGGGATTTCACCATCAACGGGCTGTTCGAAGATCCGGTGGCCGGTCGCATCATCGATTTCGTCGGCGGCCAGCGCGACCTGAAGGCGCGGTGCATCCGCGCGATCGGCGACGCGCACGAACGGCTCCGGGAGGACCGGCTGCGCATGCTCCGGGCGGTTCGATTCGCGGCCCGTTTCGCCTTCAGCATCGATCCGGAAACCGCCGATGCGATTCGTGAAGGCGCGGGTAACCTCAAGGGCATCAGCCGTGAACGGATCGGCCAGGAGATCCGCCGGATGATGATGAACGCCAATCGGGCGGTGGCGGCGTGGGAGCTTCAGTACCTCGGTCTGGATGAGCTGGTGCTCGGTGAGTCCAATCGGACCGTGGCCCCGACCCGGCTCGGACAGTTGCCCGAGCCGGCGGCCTATCCGACGGCGCTCGCCGCCTGGGTCTTTGATCGCCACGGCGAGGGGACCGAAGCGGACCGCGCGGCCCGGCGGTGGCGCAAGGCCCTGATGCTGTCCAATACGGAGTACGACACGCTGAGGGACTGCCTGGACTATTCCCGGGCCCTGCGCTCGGCGTGGCCGCGCCTGGGAGTCGCCCGGCAGAAGCGAATTGCGGCCAGCGCCCCCTTTGAGCAGGCCCTGCTGCTGGTCCAGACCGCCGATCGGCAGGAGTTCATCGACATTCGGCGGCGGGTGCTCGAACTGGAGAAAACCGGCCTGGCGCCGGAGCCCCTGATCAGTGGCGAGGACCTGATCGGTGCCGGCATGAAGCCGGGACCCCGGTTTCGCCGCATCCTCGACGGGGTGTACGACGCCCAGCTCGAGGGTCAGATCGGTTCACGGGAAGAGGCCCTCGACCTGGCGGTTCTGATCGGCCGGACGATCGGGGCGTCCGGCGGCAAGGGCGGGTGACCGGGAAAAGTACGCAAAAAACAGACTTTCCTCCCGTCCATCCGTCGAATACACTGAAATAGGGTGGAATGGATTGGCGTTTGACCTCTACCGGACCTGCGGTCTTTCTATCGATGATGGTCCGGATGACCTCCACACGAGGAGTTTGAATGATGAAGCGAATGAGCTTGGGCCTGAGCGCACTGCTGGCTTTCGCACTCATGTGCGGTATTCCCGGCGGCCCGTCGAGCGCATGGACCACGACCGCCCACGCGATGGCTGCGGCGGATCAGGAGACCCAGGACATTCTGCACATGCGGGATGGCCGCGTTCTCACCGGCGAGATCAAGGAGGAAGTCGGTGACCGCATCGTTTTCCGCTACATCGACCGCACCCTGAACATTGCGACGACACTGGAGTTTGACCGCTCCGAGGTCCTCCAGATCGAGCGCGACGTGGCGATCAACACCGGGGCGGGGGATCAGAGAGCAGAGCCGCGCGAGCCGCGACGGCCGGATCGTGATCGCGAGGATGATCAGTCACGAACGCGTGGTCTGGCCGAGGGCGCCTCCGACGATGAGGATCTGATCTCGTTCTACGTCATCCCGATGAAGGGTCAGATGGGAACGGACATCCATCCGTCGGTGTACCGCGACGTGGTCGAGGTCATCAAGCGGGAGAAGCCGGACATCATCGTGTGGAAGCTCGAGTGCTCCCACGTTGACGACCTGCTGATTTCCTTTGCCGACCCGACCGAACAGGGGATGGTGCACCTGATCGAGGACTACCGCAATCTCGTCACCATGCTTCACCGGGAACTGGCGGACTTTCGGCAGATCATGTGGGTGCAGGACTCGGTCGGTGTGAGTTCGCTGATCGCCATGGCGATTCCGGAGATGTACATGGCTCCGGATGCACGGCTGGTCGGCCTGCAGCAGATCTTTTCCATGGCCGCGGGCTGGCAGGATGAAGATGTCCGCGCGAAGATGGTGGCCGCGTGGGTGAGCATCGCAAACGCCTTCGTCATTCGGGGCGGACACTCATCGGCACTCGGCGAGGCGATGATTCGCCCCGACCGGCTTCTGAGCGCGACCTGGCGCGGACGCGAGGTGAACTGGTCGCTCAGCGCGCAGGGACAGATCATTGTCAACAACAGCCGGCAACGCACGGCCAACTTTAACGCGAAAATGGCCGAAGACTTCATGATCAGTAACGGCACCGCCGAGACGCTCGACGATCTCGCGTTGCTCCTGGGTTACCGCGAGTACCGTGTTCACGAAGGGGAAGCGTTGAAGGTCGTTCAGGATCACGTGGAAGGTTGGCGACGCGCGTTCGACCAGACCATGGACCTGTTCGAGGACTACGCCCGGTACATGCGGTACTCCGGACAGGACGATCCGATTCGATACCTCAGTCGTGCCCGGGCGAACATTCGCCAGGTCATCAGTCTCATCCGTCGTTATCCCGCCCTGGAGAATCGCCTGCTCGCGTTCTACGGCATTCAGCGGATCATGCTGGAAGTCCTGGAGGCGGAGATTACGGAAGACCTCCGTGCCCTGCAGCGCGGCGGCGGCCGCGGTGGTGGCGGGGGAGGCGGCCGCGGCGGCGGAGGCGGATTCCGCGGTCGTTGAGATGCAATCGGCGGGATGCAGCCGGCAGGATGCGATCGGCAGGATGCAACCGACGGCTCATCCCGGGGTATCTCAGATGGGGCATCCGGACGATCGTGAGCCTCTTGAAAGGATCGTCGCCAGCCGGTTATGAAGCGCTGTCCCCGATCTCGTTTGTCCGACTCTTCTTTTTCTCGCGATCTGCAGAGCCCGCTTTTCTCCCGATCGAACCCGCCTGAGTCCTTTTGTCCTTGCCTTTTACGGGCCCTTCACTGGCCTTTCTCTCGCTGACCGTCAGACATGTTCCGGAACGAAACCATGAATCAGTGCACCACAAGAATACTCCTGAGCCTCCTTCTTATCGCCATTTTGACGCCGATGGTCTCGGCCCAGAGTGTGCAGATCCGTCTTTCCGACGGCTCCACCTGGCGCGGCGAGATCGAAGACAAGGTCGAAGTCAAGTTCATTGAAAGCGGAGTCGAACAGACGATGCGCGGCGAGCTGCGCCGGGTCGAAAACCGCTACATCGTGGTGTACGGCGAGTTCTCGCTCCGCACCCAGGAAAAGGTCATCTTCCGCGGCGACGTGCGTTCGATTCGCACGCTTGAAGCCGACGAAGCCCCGGGCCGCGATGCCGACGCGCCGCAGCGTGACCGTCCACGGGACAGCAGTCGACCCCGTCAACGGGATCGCGAAACGACCTCCGAGGAGTTCGACGGCCCCGGGGTGATTGTCCTGCCCCTCAAGGGGATGGTCGGCGTCCACATCCGTCATCAGGAGATCGAGAAGATCGGCAGGAAGGCCGACGAGTTCGGTCCCGGCCAGACGATCATCCTGGAGATCGACACCGGCGGCGGCATGGTCATCGAGATGGAGCAGATCGCCCGGGTCATTCAGGATGTCAAGCGGCGGCACCGCGTGATCGCCTGGGTGCACGAAGCGATCTCCGCCGGGTGCGCTACCGCGATCCAGTGTGAGGAGATCTACTTCACGACCATGGGCACGGCCGGCGCGATGACGGCGTTTGCCGGCGACACCTCCTGGTCCGGCAACGAACTTCAGGCGTGGCTCAGCCGGGCCGGCGAATGGATGCAGGAAGGTGGTCGCGACCCCCGGATCGCCCACGCCATGATTCACGCGCCGATCGAGCTCTCCTACGACAAGGATTCAGAGACCGGCGAGGTGACGTTCTACAGCGACCTTCGCGGCCGGCATATTCTCTCCCGCAAAGGTGACAACCTGACGCTCACCAGCGACCAGGCGGTGCACAGCGGTTTTGCCAACGGAATCGCGGACACGACCGATGAGCTGGCGAAGCATCTGGATCTTCCCCGCTGGCACGAATTGACCGATTATGGCCGCCGGATGCATGAGGACTACATGCAGCTCGTCGAGCGGGCGGAGTACGACATCACCATGCGGATGAGTCGGCTCGGAAGTGAAGGCCGCGGCACGGGGGACGGGCTCGTGGTGATGCAGCGGGCTTTGCAGAACCTGCGGGCTCTGCGCCGCTGGCACGATCGCGCCCCGAACGTGGCCCGCGTGAACACCTGGCCGCCAGAGGTGCTCGACGAATTGATTCGCGAGCTGGAACGGGAGATTCGCCGCATGCGGCAGTGATGTGCGGCAGCTGGCCGTTGTGAATGCCCGTCGCAGGTCGCCATCGCGTGAGGCGGCGGCCCGATGGTGAACCGACAGACAACCGACTCGATCCAGGGCTCCGGCTCTGGATCGAGTTTTCTTTTCTCGTTCAATGTCGGGACCGCGGCGGGATGATCGTCCCCGATCGTCCCCACGGAGGCGGGGCGCCGGGATCAGATGCCGCTCTCGTAGAATTTCAGAACCGCGGGTCCGATGGTGACCTCCATCCCGTCTTCGAGCCGGAGGCGATCGATTCGCTCGCCGGTGCTGCGCAACGTGCCGCCCTTGGAGCCCAGATCTCGCAGGACGAGATCTTCCCCGTCCCGTTCGATCGCGCAGTGTTCCCGGGAGACGGTCGGGGCCTTGATCTTGATATCGCATGATTCGTCGCGGCCGATGAGGACTTCAGCCGTATCACCGAGCGCGAACGCCTTGAGCAGTGATCCGGTCTTCTTGCTGCAGACGTGCAGTTCCATCATGGGGAGTGTCCTTGGCCACCGTCATTGGCGGTCACTGTATTCTGACGCAAGAGTCACAAAAGACCAACCGCGGAACGACCAATTGTGTGCAATCTATAGATACGGATATGAACTCAGCCTGGTTCCGTCCATCTCGCATGGTCCCTCATAACTGACTTCGGACCTTGCGATCCGGCCGCGGTGACCTCGGCTACACTGCCCGGTTATGCCCGTGGTTCGGGATCTCTTCTACCTGCTGGCTGCACTGCTTACCGCGCCGATCTGGCTCTTCCGTATGGTGCGGACGGGCAAACTACGGACCGACTGGGCCGGTCGCCTGGGGCGTGGGCCAGCGCTTGGGAAAACGCCCGGCACCCGTCGATTGCTGCTCCATGCGGTCTCCGTCGGTGAGGTCAATGCCGTGCGCGGTCTGATCGGCCGGATGCTGGAGAAGGCGCCGGGCCGCATCGATATCGTCATCAGCGTGACCACCGATACCGGCTACGCGCAAGCCGCAGCGCTCTATGCCGAATCGTGCCGCGTCGTTCGCTACCCGTTTGACTTTTCTCCGGCCGTGCGGCGCTGGCTCGATCGAATTCAGCCGGATCTCATTGCCCTGGTGGAGCTTGAAGTCTGGCCGAACCTGGTTGACCTGGCCGGCCGGCGCGGGATTCCGGTGGGCGTGATCAACGGACGCCTGACCGAACGCAGCGCGCGGCGGTACGGCTTCCTCGGTCCGCTCGTGCGGAGCATGTTTGCCAGGCTCGCCTTTGTCACGGCCCAGGACGAAGAGTACGCGGCCCGCTTTCGTCGATTGGGCGTGCCGGAGGAGCGTGTGGAGACGGCAGGCACTCTCAAGTGGGACAATGCCGTTCTCAAGATCGATCCCGGCGCACCAGAGCGTCTTGCCGAAGCGCTGGGGATTGATCGCAACCGGCCGCTCGTGGTTGCCGGTTCCACCGCGCCGGGTGAGCACGAGCTGCTCGCCGAAGTCGTTCCGGAAGATGTGCAACTGCTCTTCGCGCCACGAAAGCCCGAATGGTTCGATGAGGCGGCACGTGTCTTTCCCGGCTGTACCCGCCGGTCCCGGGGTGAACGCGGCAGTCAGACCGGACGCTTTCTGCTGGACACGATCGGTGAGCTGCGGGCGGCGTATGCACTGGCGGACATCATCATCATCGGGCGCACCTTTGTTCCCCTCGGCGGTTCGGACATGATCGAAGCGGCCGCGCTGGGAAAGCCCGTTCTCATTGGACCGCATGTCGAAAACTTCCGTGAAACCGTCGCGACCCTTCTGGACCGGGACGCGATCCTGCAGATGAACCGCGAGGAGCTTGCCGATCGACTGGGGCAACTGCTTGGCGATCCCGAGGCGAGGCGGTCACTCTCCGCTCGGGCGCAGGAGGT
Source organism: Phycisphaerales bacterium (assembly GCA_007125255.1). Classification (GTDB taxonomy): domain Bacteria; phylum Planctomycetota; class Phycisphaerae; order Phycisphaerales; family SM1A02; genus SKZB01. Next base: position 329 of record SLDM01000080.1, on the reverse strand, counting down.
GGTGCGTCAACAGCAGGGGGCAACGGAACGACACCACGCGCTGCTGTGCCGCTTTCTCCTTCCGGATCCGGATTCCGAGGCGCGTTGACCCGATCACGATCGCGCGAGGGTGCGTTACGGCATCGCATCGCGGCGACAAGTCATGGCGTGAAGTGACCGCAGGGAGAAAAATCGCCGTCTCAGCGTGAGCCGAGACGGCGAAGGAGGAGAAAGAAGAAAGAAGATCGTGTTACCAGTCGAACCGATTCGGTTCGCGGGGTTGATTGTCAGTAAGCCGGTCGATCAGGCAGTGCGCAGAACAGAGGAACGGGAGCACACCACAGAACGGT
>SLDM01000307.1 GCA_007125255.1 Phycisphaerales bacterium | reverse complement strand
CGCGGTCTCGTTTCTCGCTTTAACGGGGGGGGTGTGGTGGGGTGGGATGGCTCGGGGGTCATGATGACGGCTCCAGGGCCCCCCGTCCGCTCCCCACCGCCTCGAAGAGACGCAAACGGCAAGACACTGAACAACCGCCAAGGCAAGGAGGAAGAGAATGCCCCGTAAGTTTCCCGGATTCGCCATAGTCAGTCTGCCCATCCATCCCAGGGCGATGGTGGTTCTCGCATGGGTGGCCGCGTGCTTCGCGTTTGGCGCACCGCTGCAGGCAGCGGAGTTCCATATTGCAAACGGTGATTCAGCGGGTCTGATCGATGCGATCAACGCCGCCAACGCCGACCCCACAACCCCAGCTACGATCCACCTTGCCAACAACGGTACCTATGTTCTCACCACCGCGGTGTCTGGCGCCTCCGGTACGGGGACGCCGCAGATCACCAGCAAGATCACCATCAATGGCAACGGTGCGACCGTACAGCGCAGTTTCGCCACCGGCATACCGAACTTCCGCATCTTCATCGTGGCCGCGGACGGCGACGCCACCATGAACGACCTCACCGTCCGTGCCGGTCACACCACCGGATTTGGTGCGGGCATCAACAACGTCGGTGCATTGACACTGAACAATTGCACGGTGACGGAGAACTCCGGCAGCAGCCAGGGCGGCGGCATCTACAACACCGGCGTGCTCACGCTCAACGGAACGACGATCAGTGACAATTTCACCGGCGGCAATGGAGGTGGGGGGGTTTATTCCGTAGGTGCCGCCGCAGACCTGACCATCAGCGAGAGCACCATTTCCGGGAACACCGCGACCGGCTCCGGGGGAGGTATCTACAACTCCGTCAGCGCCGGCGGTAGCGGCGGCCTTGCCAGCATCGTCAACTCCATCGTGAGTCACAACACCACGACCGGCGTCAACGGCCAAGGGGGCGGCATCTATAACTCCGGCCAGATGACCATCGTCGGCGGTGAGATCACCGGCAACGCCGCCAACCGCTCCGGCGGTGGGATCTACGGCACGCACGGCGGCATCCGATTTCTCGATGTAACCGACACTCTCATCGGCAACAACACGGCCGAAGACCATGGCGGCGGCATCTTCACGACCTTCGGTTCCACCACGCTCTCCGGCGTCACCATCAGCAACAACATAGCCAGCGGCGACGGCGGCGGCATCATCCACAGCGGGACCACCGCGAGCCACACCCTCACGATTGGAGAGTCCATCATTTTCGACAACACCGCCACCATCGGCGGCGGTATCCACAGTTCACGCGCGCTCATCCTCAGCGATTCGGTCATCTCCGAGAACACGGCCCCCGGCGGCGGTGGCGGCATCGCCCAGACCGGCAGCCCCCTTGACCTCCATCGCACCACCGTGGCGGACAACGCCACCGAGGCCGATGGCGGCGGCCTGTTCATCTCCAGTACCGGCACGATCACGCTGAACGCGAGTACGATCAGCGGCAATGCCGCTGGCGGCGACGGCGGCGGCATTCACCGCCAGGGTCTGAACATCGGCCGCATCACCGCGACCAACTGCACCCTCAGCGGCAACACCGCGGCCGGTGTTGGCGGCGGCATCAACCTCGTCGCCTCCGGCGCGAACCGCATCCACCTGATCAACACCACCGTCTTCGCCAACGTCGCCGCCGAGGGAGGCGGCATTCACAACGCCGGCTCCAACGCGGGCGTCGCCATCACCAACTCGATCGTTGCCGGCAGTACCGGCGGCGACATCGTCGGTGGCTATGTCGATGTCATCTACAACATGGTCGAGGACGGCGCAGGTCTCACCAACCCGACCAGCATGACTGGTAGTCCCGGTCTCGCTCCACTGGCCGACAATGGAGGAGCCACCCTCACCCACGCGCTGCTGCCCGGCTCCATGGCCATCGACGCCGGTGACTGCTCGGTCAGCGCGGGGCCCGAATTTGCTCCGGTCGGCGAAGATCAGCGCGGTGTCGCGCGGCCGCAAGGAGCGGCATGCGACATCGGCGCTTTTGAGAAGGTGCCACCGGTGCCGGGCGACATCAACGGCGACGGCGCGGTTGATGTCTTCGACCTGCTTCTTCTGCTGGAGAACTGGGGTACATGCGCTGACCCACGGGACTGCCCGGCCGATCTCAACGGGGACGGCGCGGTTGATGTCTTCGACCTGCTTCTTCTGCTGGAATACTGGGGCTGATCGTCGCACTACTTCTGCTGTGAATGCAACCATGTCACACAGGCCTTCGCGTCGCGCGAAGGCCTGTGTTCTGTTGGTGGGCGCCGGGTCACACGACCCGGGGGTTCTACCAGGTCTTTCTCCATTGCGTGTGCGGAGAACGAGTCTTCTCTGTGGAACTGATGACAGGAGCGGGTCGGAAACGAACTCGTTGCGACAGTGCAGCAAGGGCGGGTTGCATATGGCCGCTTCGAGAGAGCGCTCAGCGCGAGAAGGCGAACGGCGGCAGGCGGTGTTGCCGGCATCCGAGGTGTGGATGCAGTGGGTGACAAGGAGGCCCGATCGCCGCCTCTGGCTGCGTTTTTTTTCTTTCCGCTGGCGATCCCGCACTGACGATTCAGGTCACGAGCCATATCGTGCTGGTGTTTGAACGGAGGTCTGTATGTCTGCAGTGATCGAAGATATGAAACGCGCGGTGTTCTCCCTCGAGTCAGCGCCGCCGCTGTACGGCGGACCATCGCTCTCCTAAGCCGTCGATGATGTCAGCGCCGCGACCGCCCTCTTCCGGCTCAGGAGCGGCGGCCGATGCATCTGGGAGATCCTCCTGCACGCGGCGTTCTGGCGCCGTGAGGTCGCCCACGCCCTCACCGCCGGCGCGTGGGCGCGGCTCGTCGACCGCGGCCCGGAGAACTGGCCCGACCTGCCGGCTCGCGCCGATGAGACCACGTGGCAGGCCGATCGTCAACTGCTCAGGGAGGCCGAGACCGCCCTGATCGAAGCGCTCGATGCGCTGGATCTGAATCGTTGGTCGGAACTGCCCGCCGGAAGTAAAGATCACCGCGAGAATTGGACCCGCGGCCAACTCGCCTTGGGCCTGCTTGCCCACGACGCCTACCACATCGGCCAGGTCATGCTGCTGAAGCAGTCCGCCCGTTCGAAGTGATTCACCCGTTCGAAGTGATTGAGCGGCGCCGCGATTGCCGGGGACGCGATGCGTCTCACTTGAGCCACACAGGATCGACCCGGCCTGACCAGGGTGGCGGTCGGTCGCCGGAAAGTGCGGGCGGGCATCGAGCCTGAATGGTGCTTCGCGCTTCGTGGGTCATACTCCTTGCTTCATGATTCGGGCATTGGTCGATGCGGTAGGGGATGAGGTGGATACTGCACCTTGTTCTGCTCTGACCATCCGCCTTCACTCCGTACCTGGGTGCCTGGATGCCTCGATGTCTTCGAGCAACACACACTTCCCCCTCTCATTCGCTACGATGCGCTTCGTCATGCCGAAGCGCCGTTCACTCAGCGAGCTGGAATCTTTTACTCTCGGCCTGGTCTGGCAGATCGGGCCGTGCACGGCCTATGCCATCCGCCAGCGCATGCTCGACTCGCCCTCCGCCCAGTGGAGCGGCAGCGCGGGGGCGATCTATCCGCTCATGCGGCGGCTGAAGTCGCGCGGTCTGCTGCGCGTCCGGCAGGAAGCGACCGGCCGGCGCAGACATGAAACGTATTCGATGACCCCGGCCGGGCTGAAAGCTCTCAAAGAGTGGATCGGCCCCCCGATGAGCGATGAGGCGATCACCGTGACGTACGATCCGCTCCGTTCGCGGGTGAGATTTCTCGGAGTGCTGAGCCCGCGCCAGCAGCTCGCCTGGCTCAAGGCCGCGATGGAGGTGCTGGAAGAGGTCGAGCGCCGGGTGAAGGAGTGGGAGAAACTCTACTCCGGCGACGATGAGTTCATGGAACTGGTCGCCCGCACCGGTGAGCTCGACGTCCAGTCCCGGCGCACCTGGATGCGCGAAGCGATCGCCGCGAAGTCGGCCGGAGAGCGACGAAGCCGCCGCCCCTGACCGGATCCCTGAACCCGCGGCCCGCAACCGGACCCCGCTTCAGAAGTATAGTACGAGACGTACTATATTCTTCCCATCCTCTTTCTTCTCCGGCGCGACCGCTTTCCGACCTGATTCTGGCGGAAAAGGGCGAATCTCCCGCAGACACCCTGCAGCCGTCCCGCCGGCGAACACATGGATCGAACGACCCAGATGCGGAGTCGCATGGCCTGTTTGCGCGATCGATGGCGACGGTATTGGAGCGAGGGGGCGGTCACCGTGCTCGCCGCAGCACAGTTCTACTGTCTCCTTACCTGTCTCATGGTTCTGCGTCCGGCACGGGAGGCGCTGGGACTCGAAGGGGGGATCGAGGCGGTTCGCTGGTTGTTCATGGGCACACTGCTGGTCACGCTGCTGGTGCACCCGGTCTTTGCCTGGCTGGTCAGCCGCACGAGCCGGCGCGTCTTTCTGCCCCTCACCTACCGCTTCTTCGCGGCGAGTCTCATCGGCTTCTGGCTCACCATCGAACTCTGGCCGGAAGCGGTGGGCGCCGTGACCGGTCGCCTCTTCTACGTCTGGCTCTCGGTATTCAACCTGGCCGCAGTGGGGCTCTTCTGGGCGCTTCTGGCCGACGGACTGCAACTGCAGCAGAGCAAGCGACTCTTCGGGATCATCGCCGTCGGCGGAACCCTGGGCGCCATCACCGGCTCGGCCGTCAGCGCGTTCTTCGCATCGACGCTCGGGACGGCTGCCCTGCTGTTGATCGGCGCCGCGCTGCTCGAGGTCTCGATCTGGTTCGGCCGCGCGATCAGCCATCGAATGGATCGGCTGCACGATCAGGGCTCTCCCGGTGAGTCCACGACGGATTCATCCGGCCCGCAGGGTCGTCCGCCGCACATGGAAACCAGGGTGGCCCTCCCGCGAGATGCAGTGGAGTTGGCAGAAGCGGCTCGCTCCACGAGCCCTCCATCGAGGCGCATCATCGGCGGCAGCGCGCTCGACGGCCTCAGGAAAGTTGCCAGATCTCCGTACCTCCTCAGCATCTGCGCGTACATCGTCATGATCTCAATCACCGCGACGTTCCTCTACTTCACCCAACTGCGCCTCGTCGACGCACTCGGCGGCAGCCGCGATGAGAACACCCGGATCTTCGCGCACATCGACCTGTGGACCCAGATCGCAACACTTCTCATGCAGGCGCTGCTGGCCGGCTGGCTCATGCGCCGCCTTGGCGTCGGTATCGCACTCGCCCTGCTGCCCATCCTCACGATGGTCGGGTTCGTCTGGCTCGCCGCCGCACCGGCTCTCGCAGTCCTCGTCCTGGTGCAGGCAGTGTTCCGCGCGGTCAACCGGGCGATCGCGCGACCCGCCCGCGAGACGCTCTTCACCGTCGTCAGCCGGGATGAAAAGTACAAGGCCAAGTCACTGATCGACACCTTCATCTACCGGGGCGGTGACGTCATCGGCGCACAGGCGGAGCGGCCGCTGCACGCCCTCGCACCGGGACTGCTGGGTCTGAGCCTTGCCGTCGTCCCCATCGCCATCGCATGGACGAGTCTCAGCGTCTACCTCGGCGTCCGTCAGCACGCCCTCAGCAAAAACGCAGTCGTCTGAAACCGTGCCGGCGGCGGCCGGTTTGTCATGACGATTGAACCGCCATCACGACAGGAAGCGACACATGAACACCCCGACGACCACCACGACAATCAGTGATAACGCCAGAGGTACGGGCACCCCAGGCACCACCAGAGGTAGCACCACAGGCACCAACACAGGCACCAGTCGCCGCACGTTTCTTCATGTCACCGCACTTGCGGCAGCAGGATTGACCGCGGCCGGTCTGGTTCCCGGAGTCAGCGCGATGATGCGGAAAGACGACAGGGAAGCGGTAAAGAAAATGCGAGTTCTCGTTCTCGGCGGCACGGGGTTCCTCGGGCCGGCGATTGTCGAACATGCCCTGGAGCGCGGCCATGAGGTGACGCTGTTCAACCGAGGCCGCACGCGGCCCGAGCTGTTTGCGCACCTCGAACAACTCCGCGGTGATCGGGATGGCGACCTCGAAGCGCTCAAGGGGCGCCAGTGGGACGTGGTGATTGATACCTCCGGCTACGTCCCGCGCATCGTGCACGATTCGGCGACACTCCTGGCGGACCAGGTCAGACAGTACATCTTCATCTCTTCAGTGTCCGTCTACGCTTCGAACGCGGAGCCGAACGCGGATGAAGAAGCGCCGGTGGGTACCCTCGACGATCCGAAGGTCGAAGAGGTCACCGGCGCGACGTTCGGCCCGCTCAAGGCCCTCTGCGAGCAGGCCGCCGAAGCGGCCATGCCCGGCCGCGTGAGCAACATCAGGCCCGGTCTGATCGTCGGCAAGCGGGACGGCTCGGACCGCTTTACCTACTGGCCGGTGCGCATCGACCGGGGGGGCGATGTGCTCTCTCCCGGCGATGGAAGTGATCCGGTCCAGCTGATCGACGTGATGGATCTGGGCCGGTGGATCGTCCACGTCGCGGAGAAGAACACCACCGGGGTGTTCAACGCGCTGGGGCCGGAAGGCGGCATGCCGATGCGAACCCTTCTCGAAGCATGCCAGGATGTCTCTGACCAAGCCTCCCACCTGATCTGGGTCGATGCGGCGTTCCTCGACCGGCACGGGGTGCGCGCCTGGTCGGACATGCCCGCATGGGTGCCGGCGACGGGCGACTCGCGCGGGTTCGGAACGCGCTCCTGCGCCCGGGCGGTCGCGGCCGGCCTCACCTTCCGCCCGATTCACGAGACCTGCGCCGAAACGCTCGCGTGGTTCGGATCGCTTCCGGAAGAGCGGCAGAAAAACCTGAGAGCGGGCATCAGCGCCGAACGCGAACGAGAAGTGCTCAAGGCATGGAACGCCCGCGACTGACTGCCCTCCGACGATTCGGATGGTCTGAAAAGTCTTCTCCCGTTCCTCTGGAGTCCGACGAATGATGAAACCTCTCCATGACTCACGTATGGTGTTCGCCCTTCTTCTGGTCGCGGCGAGTTGGACATCGGCGCCATGCCTCGCTGATGCGCATGGTTCGGATGACCCGGGGGTGACCATCCACGGCGACCTCGGGAGGTCGCTTGATGACTACCTTTCGCGCATGGAAGCATTCGGGTTTCACGGCGCGATGCTCGTCGAGATTGATGGCACGGTCGTCCTCGCGAAGGGCTATGGTACCACTGACCGCGGCCGCGACCTGCCGATCACGACACGGACGGTCTTTGACATCGGTTCCCTCGGCAAGCAGTTCATCGCGGCCGGGGCCCTGCTGCTGGAATCCTGGGGCATGTTGTCGGTGAACGACCCGATCGAGGAACATCTGCACGATGTGCCCGAGGACAAGCGCGGGATCACGATTCATCAACTGCTGACGCACACGGCCGGCCTGCCGTACCTCCCGCGCTCCAGCGACGCGCTGGCGGAGCCGTTGGCCAGCGTGCCGGGCGAACGTTGGGCGTATTCCAACGTGGGCTATACCGTCCTGGGACGGGTGATCGACGCGGTGGCCGGCGAACCCTTCGAAGATTTCCTCACACGCGAGATCTTCCGCGAGGCCGGTATGAACGGGACGTGGTTTCGCAAGGATCTCCCCGCGACGCAGCCGCACCAGGCCCGCGCCTACACCGGCGAAACCGATCAGGGGACGCCCGCAGAGATGCGCCTGCCGGCCAATCTGCGCGGCGCAGGTGACGTCATCTCGACGCTGGGCGACCTGTTGCGGTGGGAGCATGCGTTGCGGACGCACGCGATCCTCGATGCGTCCTCCACCCAGCGATTCTTCACCGAACACGTGCGCAACGATGCGGGCACCATGGGCTATGCCTACGGATGGATGGTCTTTCAGACGCCGCGCGACACGCGCATCGTATCTCACGCCGGAAACTATGGCGGGTTCAACTGCGATTACCGGCGGTACGTTGATGAAGGCATGACGATCGTGTGCCTGTCGAACCATTTCATCAATGGACGCTCGATGCGCGATGCGGTCATGAACAACGTCAGTCTGATCGCGCTCGGTCACGAGGCAAAGTGGCCGCCGAAGCCGATCCTTCCGAGTCTGGCTGGAGAGAACGCCGGGTTGAGCGGCCGGTTCGAAGTCGATGGTGGCGGCGTGTTCGAGGTGGAACGGATCGATGGCCGGCTGCACCTGCGCGCCGATGCGCAACGCGCGATGATGGCGGTGTTTCTTCCCGACGCGACTGAAGCCGAGCACGAATTCGCAGCCTTTGCCAGTCGTGAGTCCGAGCGCGTCGTACGGGCTTTGTTTGCAGGCGATACCGAGCCGTTCGGTGAACACGTCTCACCTTCGTTGCCACACTCGGCGGGCCGGAGTATCGCGGCGCGATGTGCTGCCCTGATCGATGAGCTTGGCCCGGTCGCCGGCGGTGAGTCTCTCGGCGCCATGCTTGCGACCGAGAGCAACGGTCGGGTGGTGGTACGCGTCAGGTTTGATCAGGGAGTGCGGCTGATCCAGCTGACGTGGTCCGGAGGGCGAATCGTCCACTTCTCTGAAGCCGATCAACTGCCGGCACGGGAGTTCCTGCCGATCGGGAACGGCGCGTTCGCGGCCTACGACATCTTCACCCATCGCGGGGCGACCGTCCGGATCGAACCGGCGGCCGACGACGAAGAAGCAGTTCTGAGGATCGGGGCCGGGGAGAACGAGTCCCTTGCCCGCCGGGTTCATCGCCAGACGAACTGAAGAGAGGCTCTTCCGGCGACCATCGAAGCCAAAGAAAGCAGGGACAGCTCCCACTTACTGGAGTCTCGAACTGCCTGGCGCGTGACAAGACGACGGCGACCCCGGCGTGAAGCTTCCACGATGAGCGGTTCGCGTACGACGAGCTTCATCGTTTGACAGCCTGTCCGCCGTGGCGGGCAATCGGAGCGTGGCGCGGACACCTACTTCCGGGTCTTCCGGGTCTTCCGTGTCTTCCGGGTCATCCGGGAATCGGGTGGGTGAGGAGTGACCCTGGCACCTCTTCTTTGGGGGGCACGGGGGGGCTTCGCCACCAGCCCCCCGGACGCCTCAATATGCCCCCCCCTCTCCCCCCGAAAGTCCGGGGCCCGCCGTGGCGGGGGCTTGGGGCCATGGGTGGGCTCGCCGGTACGTGATGTGGATGAACGACGAAGACCCGGTCAAAAGCGAAGATCCAGCCCGTCGAACCCATCGCCCCGGATGACGGCAGGCGCGAACGGCTCCGTCTGGACATCTTCCTATGTCCCTGGGTATGCACCTCGGCGGATTCGACCCCTGCTCCGCCAGATCCACCCACACGAAATCCTGAAGCGCTTTCTGCTTGACACCCGGGTTGTGCATGACATACTATATGACACATAGTCTG
>SLDM01000455.1 GCA_007125255.1 Phycisphaerales bacterium | reverse complement strand
TTCGCAGACGGGTCGCGGGGGGAATGCCGATGCCGGCCCCAATTCAGGATCAGATTCAGGATCAGTTTCTGGATCAGCTTCCGGATCAGCTTCCGGCCCATCTTCCGGCCAGGCCGACTGGGAACCACTCGAAGCCCGGATCTACAGGGCGGCGTTTCGATTTCACGATGTCCGGGAGTGGGGCACTTCCTTCAATAGTGAAGAGGCCGACGGCCTCCCCGCCGCCATCGAGATCGCCATCTGGTTCCAGCCGTGGCCGGGCAGTGAATGGAACGAGGTCGATGGCTTCGGTGATCGGGAGTCGGACGCCGAGTCGGAGGGCGATCGCGAGCCGGAACGGTTGACCTTTGATCCGCAAGGCACCTTCGATGAGTTCGACTACGCCCTGCGCGAGGATCGTGACTTCGGGGATCGTGAGCTGCCCCGGCCGGATGTCTACCGGATCATCGTCCTTCCCGATGCGAAGGAGGATTCCAATGGCGGGGAAGGAACGCTGGGATCGGCCTTACGCGCCGCTCCGGATGAGGGGGGTGAGTTCGATTCCGGATCTGGTTCCGGCCCTGTCCGGAGAATGGCCGCGGCGCTGATGCGGGGGGGCGCGGGATGTTGAGAGAGCGCCGCGGCTTTACGATCCTCGTCGTGCTGGTGATCGTGACCAGTTCGGTCCTGATCGCCACCGGTCTGATCCTGACCGCCCAGGCGGAGGTGGCGGCCGGTTCGGAGAGCCAGCGCGCCGTCCAGACCCGCGCGACGGCGTGGTCGGGGCTGCAGGTCGCGATGCTGCGCCTCAACCGGCAGCGGGATGAGATTCTTGAAGGCCGGCAGCCGGAGCTCGGTGACCGCTTTGAGATCTACGAGGCCGACGGCCGGCGCGGTCTCGTTCGTTTTCTCCCCGTCACGCCGGGGGGAGAGGTTCTCGCGCCGGAAGCGGGCAAGCTGGATCTCAACATCGCGACCGCGGAAATGCTGGTGGACACCGGCTGGCTGGAGCCGGACCTGGCCGAGTCGATCATTCAGTTTCGGGAGCAGATGCTCGGCGGACACTTTCGGGCGGTGGAGGACCTGCTGCATGTGCCCGGCGTGAGCGTTGAGGCGTTCTTCGGTGAGCTGGAGGATCTTGAGCGGCTCACCGACAGGCTGCGCGATGATCAGGACATCGTCGAACGGATGCAGGCGCGGTTCGGCGGTGCCGACCCGCGCGGTCTGGTCGATCTGTTCACCGCCGACAGTGTTGAGCCCGCGCTGCAGCGGGATGGCCGGCGACGGATCAACCTGAACGTCGAGTGGTCCGAAGAGCTGGGCGAGAGATTGGATGAACGCTTCGGATCCGGCGCCGGCGCCCTGGTGCAGCAGATCATCGAGGACGGGACGGAGTTCGATGATGACTCGGTGATCACCGGGGTCCTGAATGCGGTTGATCTCGAGATCGAGGCGTGGCCGGAGATTCTGGATGCGCTGACCACCGAGGCGGGCGAATATCACTTCGGTCGGGTCGATCTGAACTGCGCCCATGAAGATGTCCTGGCCGCGCTGCCCGGGATCGCCCCGGACCAGGCGGCCCAGATCGTGCGGGTTCGCGAATCGATCGCCGACGATCAGCGCTGGTCGATCGTCTGGCCGGTGGAGGAGGGGATCATCGACCGGGAAGCGTTTGCGGAGCTTGCCGGCCGGCTCACGACCCGTTCCTGGCGCTACCGGGTTCGGCTGGCGGCGGGGGAGGTCGATATGGAGAACGAGGATCGGTGGATCGGCCGGCCGCGGATCTATGAGGCCGTGATCGATCTGTCCGGCACATCGCCCCGTTTGTCATCGCTCCGGGAGATCACCATGCTGCCGATCGCGGCGACACTGGCCCTGAGCGCGGATTGGATCGAAGAAGATGACTTTGATGAGCCGTGGTGGGACGAGGATGAGCAGGATGAACCGCCCGGAGAGGGTGTCGATGAGCTCACGGGCCCGGATGAGGGTGATCTCCTGCCACCGGCGGATGGTGAACCGGTTGAAGAAGAGACGATATTGCCCGGGGAGCAGGCCGCGCCGGGCCAGGAAACTGGCGGCGGTGCGCGGCGCCCCGGTCGTTGGCGCCCGCGCTGAAGGAAGAAACGAATCCAGGTACGCGCACCGTTTGATCACCCCATTCTCTGATGTTTTCCCGCCCGTCCATCGCGATTGACATCGGCCGCCAGCGGCTCCGGGCGCTGCTTGCCCAGCGTGACGGCACGATGCTGCGCGTCAGGAAGACCCTGATCGAGGACCTTCCCTCCGATCTCGATGTCGATGACGCCGCGGCGCTCGGGCAGTGGGTGCGGGAGAGTCTGAAGAACGCAGGGTTTCCCCGCGGCAATGTCTCCCTGGCCCTGGCGCGGGAACACGTCGGGCTCAAGCGACTGCACCTGCCGACCCGGGATGAACATGAGCTTCCGGAGATGACGCGGCTCTCGATGCAGCAGGAGATGCCGTTCGATGCCGAAGGGGCGGTCATCGACTTCTTCCCGGTCTCCGAGAGTGAGCGCGGCACGACGGTGGTTGCCGTCGCCGTCCCCCGGAGCCGGCTGGAACAGGCGGTCAACACCGCGCGAGCGGCGAAGCTGGGCCTCCAGCGCATCTCCCTGCGCAGCATGGGTTCGGCGCTGCTGCTGAAGAACCTCGGTGAACGTACGGCCGGCAGCGTGCTCGCGATCGACATTACCGGTGAGTCGCTGGAGTTCTGCGTGATCGATGATGGCGCGGTGCGGTTTTCACGCGCCGCGGAGTTCAGCCCCGATTACTCCCGGGAAGCGAAGATCGACGCGGTCATCACCGAAACCCGGCGCACGTGGATGAGCTACCGCATGTCGGAGGATGCCGCGGAAATCACCCGTGTGATCCTGCTCGGTGACAAGGAGATCTGCAGCGATCTGCGCGGCCGGCTCGGCGAAATGCTGCGGGTTGATGCGGAGCGGCTGGAGAGTCACCCGCTGGTTGACCCCAACGGCCACGACATCGGCCGGCTCTGGCCGCTGGCGGGCATGTTGCTCGAGCCGGATGAGCAGAAGACGACCATCGACTTTGCCCATCCAACCCGGGCCCCCGACCGCGCCGCCGCCCGCCGGAAAAAACTGCTGTACGCCGCCGGGCTGGGCCTGCTGCTGGTTCTCGGCGCGTGGACGTTCGCCAGCCGGGACCTGGCTCGCCTCGAGGCGGAGTCGGCGCGGCTCCTGGAAACGCAGCAGGAGATGCTGCCGCGATATGTCCGCTATCACCGGGAGGAATACCGGCTGGAACACATCGATCGGTGGAAGGCGGTGCGCGTCGACTGGCTGGAGCACCTGCAATACCTCGCCTCGCTCGCCCCCGAGCCCGCTGAGCTCGTGCTGGGTTCGTGGATCGGCAACATTCAGTTCCGGCAGGTGCAGTACGACGCGCGGCGGGACGAATGGAGCGCGCCGCGGCAGATCACCATCAACGCCAGCGGTGAAGCGCGGAATCGCCAGACCGCCGACCGGTTCCGCGAAGCGCTGGTTCGCGGCTCGGTCTACGACACCAGCTCCACCGGACCGGATGCCCCGAGCGGCCGGCGACTGCCCTTCGGGTTCAGCTATCGGTTGCAGACCGAGGTGGACATGCCGCATGACGATGAACCGGATGAACCGGATGCGGAGCAAGCCGATTCCGATGAGGCCGTGGCGCAGCGGCCGTCCCCTGGCTCACCGGAACGGGCATCACGGGAAAGCGAATCTCGGGATAGCGAGTCCGGGGAAAGCGAGGAGGCTTCCTGATGCCGATTCTTCCCCGCGCACTTCTGCTGCCGCTCATCGTCGTCGCGATCGTCGGCTGGATTCTCTGGTCGACCGCCAACCGGATCTACTTTGCGCCGCGGGCGCAACACCTGGAGCGGATCGAGCAGCTGAGCGATCGTATCGCGATCTACCGGGCGGCCTTCGATACCCTGCCGCGGCAGAACGCCCGCCGGGACTCGATCGTCGGACAGACGCTCGGCAACGACGTCGAGTCGGTCGACCATCGACTGCGTTCCCGCCTCAACCGCATCATGGAAGAGGTCGGGTTCGACCAGGCTTCGGTCAACACCTCCAACCCCACCGCCCGGGGTACGCCCGCCCGACGTCGATTCGGCCGGCGCGGCCTGGAAGGCGAACTGCGCGACAAGATCGACTTCGTTGAGATCGAAGGAACGATCATCGGTGAAGGTTCGTTCGAGCAGATCATCGAACTGCTGGACCGGATCGAAACCGAGCCGTGGATCAAGCGCATCCACACCGTTCGACTCGATCCCCGCGGAAACGGCGAGCGGTTCAATACGACCCTGCGGCTGGTCACGCTCTTCCTTCCCGATCAGACGGCCGAGCCCGCCCCCTCGGAGCCCTACGACCAGGAGCGGATGGCCCGGTTCGCCACGCTGGTGGGGCAGAACCCCTTCCGGATTCCGCCCCCCCCGGAGCCGGAACCGGAGCCCGTTCGCCCCGCCGAACGACCCACGCCGGCCGATCCTCCCTTCCCCTATCAGGAATGGGTGGTCACGGGGGTTGCGGAGAGTCGCTACGGCCCCGAGGTCTGGCTTCGCAACCGCCGCTCCGGCGAGACGCGTCGCCTCGGGAGGGGCGAGGCCCTGCGAGATCTGACTTTCACTGCCGCCCACGACGAAAAGGCGGAGTTTGGACTTGACGAGGAACGCTTCCTCGTGCCCGTCGGCCGGAATTTGAACGACAGAACGCCCTTCAGCCAGTAAACTGCGTCAGAAAATCCAATCGCTGCGATTTTGGCGGAGCCAAGTAACACCTCTCAGGGAGGAGCGCAGGATGCGTTTCACCGCAGTTCGTGCACTGACCGTGACGTCGGTGCTGTTGACCCCACTCACCGGAAGCTTTGCGCTGTCGCCGTCCGCGACGACGCACGCCTCTCTCGCCGGCACCCCGGTCGGTCCGATGGCGAGCGCCGCCTCGGCGTGGGAAGCGCTGTTGCCCGACGACGCCGAGGCACCGAGTGAGCGCATCCGATTCAACTTCAAGGATGCCAGCTTCGAGCAGGTCATCGAGTTCTTCTCGCGTGAGACCGGTCTGCCGGTGATCTGGGAGACCGATCCGCCCGACGGCACGTTGAGTTACCTCTCGCCCGAATCGTACCGCCGCGCCGACGCCATGCGCGTCCTCAATATCATCCTCCAGTCGCGCGGCGTCATGTTGCGCATCAGCGACGACATGCTCTACCTGCGCCGGCTCGAGGACATGAAACGCGCCGACGTGCCGACGTTCGTCGGCCAGGTGCCCGCCGAAATCACCGACGAAAGTATCGTCACCGTCGTGCGACCGCTCAGCAACGCCCTGGCGAAGCCGATGGCCGAGCGCCTCGCGGAGATGGTCGCGCAGTACGGCGCGGTGACCGCGATGGAACAGCAGAACGCGCTGGTGGTCACGGAAACCGCGGCCCAGGCGCGACGCCTGCTGCGCATCATCGAGGAACTCGATCGAAGCGATCCGGAAGGCGCGGTTGAGATCTTCGCCATCGAGCACGCCCGCGCCACCGAACTGATGGAGCCGCTCACCGCGCTCATGAGCCAGCGCGTCGAACGCTTCGTCATCGACCAGCGCGGCCAGCAGCAGCGCATCGAAGAAGATGACATGCAGGGGCTCAATATCTCGCATGATCCGCGCACCAACGCGATCATCGCCCGCGGCACCCAGTCGCGCATCGACAATCTGCGCGAAGCGATCGCGCTGCTCGACGTGCCCGCCGCCGCCTCCGGGCGGACGATCCGGACCGTTTCCCTGGCGATGCTCTCCCCCCAGCAGGCCCAGCAGCGGCTCAGCACGATCTACAACCGCCTTCCCGAAGATGAACGACCGACGGTGATCCCGCTCAACGAGTTCGGCCAGGTCACGATCGTCGGCAACGACCGCGCGATCGCGGAGGGGGTCGCCCTGCTCGAAGAGATCGACGGCGGGAACGTCGAGGAACTGGAATCCGGGCGGCGGATCACCGTCACCGTCCTCGAACACGCCAAGCCCGAGGCCCTGATCGGGGCCCTCCGGAACCTGCTCAACAACCGGCAGCTTCACTCCACCAAGCTCGTCGCCGGCCCGGACGGCCGGTCGCTGGTCATCTCCGGACCGGGGGGCGATGTCGAAGCGGTCCAGGCGGTGATTCCCACGCTCGATCGGCCGGCCCGCGTGGATCGGCAGGTGCGCATTCTTCGGCTGGACGCGGACAATGCCGCCGAACTGCTCGAACGCGCGAAGGAAATCCACGCCGAACAGATCCGCGATGACCAGCCGGAGCTGGAAGTCCACCTTCAGTTTGAAAGTGACAGCAATGCCCTGACGCTCGTCGGATCGAACGAAGCGATCAACCGCTTCACGAGCATCCTGCAGGAGCTGGAAAAGACGGTCGTGCAGCGGGAGACGCGACAGGTCCGCACCCGGCATGCCCGTCCGAGCGAGCTGGCCGAAACGCTGGGCGAGCTGGTCAGCCGGATGAATCAGGCCCGCGGCCGCTCCTCGGATCACGCGCCGACGATCGATGCCTTCGACGATCTGGACCTGCTTTTGATTACCGCGACGGGCGAGCAGCATCAATCGATCGTCCCGCTGCTGGACTCGCTGGACGTGCCGCCGGACCGGACCATGCCGCCGCTGCGCATCCTCCAGCTCCGGATTGCCGATGCGCAGAACCTCGCCCGCACGCTCAATCAGCAGTACCAGCAGCGTCCGGCCGATGAACGGAATGAGAAGCCGGTGAGCATCTCCGCCGATGCGGCGACGAACTCGCTGATCGTCGCCGCCCACGCCGATGTCCTGCCGGAAATCCAGGAGATCGTGTCGGAACTGAACGAGGAGAAGCGGGATTTCGACGGGCGCGAGATCCGCATCTTCCCGCTCAAGGTCGCCCGGGCCGAAGAGCTGGCGCGGACCATCGATGAGATGTACCCCGAGCCGCCGATGCCCCGCGATGCCCGCGGCCGGCCGCTGCCGCACCTGCAGCAGCCGCGCGAGGTCGTCGTCCGGGCCGATCGCCAGACCAACTCCCTCATCGTCGATGCCCCGCTGCAGCGCATGAGCGGTTTCGAGCAGCTCGTCGAACAGCTCGACCGTCAGCAGATCATGGAAGAGACCGAGATTCGCACCTATGCGATCAAGCACGCGGATCTCAACAACGTTCGCAACACGCTGCAGGAGCTGGCGCGGGCCGGAACCCTCTCCGAGGCGGGCCGGGAGCACCGCGTCGCCATCACGATCACCGCCGAGGCGATGAGCCGGCGGCTGATCGTCTCGGGCCCGGCGGACATCTTCTCGCGCGTGGAAAATGTGATCGACGAGTTGGACGCCCGGCGGACCGGTCCGGAGAGCACGCTGCGCTTTTTTCGACTCGAACACGCCCGCGCGGACACGATCGCCGACATGCTCCGCGAGGTTCTGCTGTCGCGCCTGACCGAAGAGATCACCGAAGCCGGGATCGACGTTCGGCAACTCATCAACGTGACGGCGGACCGGAAGACGAACCTGATCATCCTCTCCGCGCCGCGTTCGGTGATGCCGATTGCCGAAGAATTGATCGAACAGCTGGATGATTCCAGCGTTTCACTGGCCGATCCGGTCGTGCGGGTGCGGCCGCTGACGTTTGCCGATGCTCGTGAGGTCAGCCAGTCCCTCCAGCAGGCGACGCGCACGCTCATCAGCGAGGCGACGAATGAGCCGATGGAGGTGCGCATCACCGCCGCCGGCGGATCGAACGCGCTGATCCTGGTCGGACTCGAACCGGATCTGAAGGCGGTTGAAGAACTGATCGAGCCGCTCGATGCCCGCCCCGCGATGGACGCGATCGACGCCCGCACGTTCTCCCTTGAGTTCGCCGATGCCGGCACGATCGCCCCGATCGTGCAGCGCCTCCTGACCGATCAGCAGGAGATGGACCCGCGCATCATGATCGAGCGCATCCGCCGAACCCGCGGCGAGGTCGATCTGACGCCCCGGATCCGCGTGGAGACCGACGAGCGCACGAACAGTCTCATCATCTCTGCGCCCCAGCAGACCGTCGCGCTGGCGGAGACGCTGATCACCCAGCTCGATCGACCGGATGAGGCGGCCGAGCGAACGTTTCGAACCTTCACACCGCGGCACAGTGATCCCTCGGTGCTCGCCGAGTCGGTCCGCCGGGTCATCGACGCCACGCGTACCGAAGGCCGCCGCGCCAAGGTCGAGTTGATTCCCGAAGCACGCTCCGGGGCGATCGTCGTCATCGGCCCCGAATCCGAAACCGCGCGAACCTATGCGCTGCTGGAAGAGTGGGATGAGGATGCGATCACGCCGCCGCAGATGGACTTTCGCATCGTGGTGCTCGAACACGCCGAGCCGCGCATCGTGGCCCAGACGGTCGCGCCGCTGCTGCGCGATCAGACCCGCTGGCCGGAATCGCTCCGCGCGACGTTGCGGGCGGGGGTGGCGGTCAGCCAGCCGAGCGTGACCGCGGATGATGCGGCCAGCCGGGTGCTGCTCAGCGCGCCGCAGGAACTGATGCCGCTGGCGATGCGTCTGATCGAGGATATCGATCAGGCGCGGCCGGATGAAGCGGCGCTGGACGTGCGCATCTTCACCCTGCAGCAGGCCCAGGCCGAGCGGGTGGCTTCGGCAGTTCAGGAAGCGATGAACGCCCGGCTGGCCGGTGCGCCGCGCGGGACGCGCATCTCGATCAACGCCGAACCCTCCACCAACGCGCTGATCGTGACTGCGAGCTCAGAACATCTCAAGGAAGTGGAAGCGCTGGTCGAATCCCTCGATCGCGGCCTGGCCGCGGATCAACTGCAGGTGCGCACCGTCTTTCTCAAACACGCCCGCGCCGACCAGGTCGCGCCGATCGTGCGGGAACTGCTCGCCGGCGAAGAGATTCCGATCTGGATCCGCTACGACGCGCTTCGCCAGCGCCGAGAGCTGCCCGAGACCGGGCCGGACGTTCGCGTCTCCGCCGATTCGCGGTTGAACGCGGTCATCATCTCCGCCCCGCCGAGCGCGCTGAACATCGCCGAGGAAATGGTGACGCAGCTCGATGTCGACCCGGCGGAGATCGACGGCAAGCCCGCGCGTTCGGTGCGCGTGCTCACGGTCGAGAATGCCGACGCCTCGGAGCTGGCGACGAACCTGACCGCGATGTTCAGCGAGGATGATTCGATGGAGACGCCGCCGACCATCCGTGTGGATGCGGCGAGCAACTCGCTCCTGGTGCGGGCGACCGACGAACAGTTCCAGGCGATCGCGGAGATCGCGACCTCGCTGGATCGGGCCACAATTGCCACCAGCCACCAGATGCAGATGATCCGTATCGATCCCGACCGGGCCTCGGCCCGCGAGGTCGCCGAAGCGCTCCAGCGGCTGCTCGACCGCTCCGGCGGCAGCACCGTCGAGGTGATCTCCATCGACGAGTTGCGCAAGCGGCAGCAGAAGCGCGATCGCTCACGCGATTCATCGATGCTCTCCCCGCAGGGTGAATCCGCGCCGGCCCACGCGTTGCCGGTGTCGGCGGAGGCGGGAATGCCCGGCCAGGTTACGGACCGCGCC
>SLDM01000298.1 GCA_007125255.1 Phycisphaerales bacterium | reverse complement strand
CATGACCTTCTCGAGGATCGGGAGCAGGTCCTGGACCGCGGAGATCTTGGAGTTCGCGATGAGGATGTAGGGGTCCTCGAACACGACCTCCATGCGCTCCGGGTCGGTGACCATGTACGGCCCCCCGTTCATACCTGGCTGCCGCTGGCGCACACCGAAGCCCCGACGGCCGGTTCGGTCATTCTCGCGGCGGTGCTGCTCAAGCTCGGTACGTACGGTCTGTACCGCTTCGTGCTGCCGATGCTGCCGGATGCGGTGATCGAGTACGCCCCGTTCATCGCGGTGTTGTCGATCATCGGTATTCTTTACGCCGCGCTGATCTGCTGGGTGCAGACGGACATCAAGAAACTGATCGCCTACTCCTCCGTGAGCCACCTCGGGTTCTGTGTGCTCGGGCTGTTCGCGCTCAATCCGCTCGGCGTGCAGGGGTCGGTCCTCTACATGCTCAATCACGGTCTCTCGACCGGCGCGCTCTTCTTCCTCGTGGGCATGATCTACGAGCGGTACCACACCCGGGACATGGACCGCATGGGCGGGCTGGCGAAGAAGATGCCGATCTGGGCGTTTTTCATGGTCTTCTTCGTGCTCGCCTCGGTCGGTCTGCCGGGACTGAACGGCTTCGTGAGCGAGTTCCTCTGTCTCCTCGCCGCATTCGTGGCGACGCCCGAGTTCACCGAGTATCCCGGCGTGCTCGGACCGTGGTACGCCGCGATTGCCGGGATCGGCATGATCTTCGCGGCGATGTATCTGCTCATCATGGTCGGCAAGGTCGTTTTCGGGCCGCTCAAGGAACCGGCGGCCGAAGACCATCGCCACGGCGAGCAGACGCTTCCGGCGGACCTCTCGCCGCGCGAGATCGGCGTGCTCGTTCCCATCGCCGTCCTTTGCATCGTGCTCGGCATCTACCCGAAGATCGCGACCGACGCGATGGAGCAGAACGTGCAGACGACGCTCGCGGCATATCCCGCGAAGGTGGAAGCGATGCTCGCGGAGAGGGCGCAGATTGCGGAAGAGCCGCCGGCGGAAGCCCCGGGGGAAACGCGAGACCTGCTCACTGACCAAGCCGCACCCGCCCGCCTCGATACCCCGATGCCACTAGCCCTGATCCCTGCCGCCGCCCCTCTCCCGAAGGGAGGAACCCCGTGATCGAGAAGCTCTGGTTCCTCATCCCGGAGATCATTCTGTTCACCGGCGTGTGCGTCGTTTCGATCATGGGGTTGTCGCATCATCGCACGTG
The DNA here is from genome assembly GCA_007125255.1 of Phycisphaerales bacterium. GTDB lineage: Bacteria > Planctomycetota > Phycisphaerae > Phycisphaerales > SM1A02 > SKZB01. The sequence continues at coordinate 8,355 of SLDM01000298.1, read as the reverse complement.
GCGCAACGCCGTTCCGGGCGCGACGATTCTTTTTCTCGTCGCGGCGGCACTGGCCACGCCCTTCCTGTACACGCCGGAGAAGATGGAAGCGGCGGAACTGCTCATGCCGCGCGTCGGCTGGTACTTTAAGGTCATCGTCGGTTTCGTCAGCGTTCTGCTCGCCCTCATGTGCATCGGTCTGATCGACCGGCGCTATGAGGCGGAAGTCAAGGCGGGGCGTGCGTCGTTCGATCCGATGCGGGTCAACCGCGGCGAGTTCTTCATCTTCTTTCTGCTGAGCGTGATGGGCGTCAACCTCATCTGCTCGGCGAACGACCTGATCTGGCTCTTCCTCGCGCTCGAGCTCGTCTCGCTGCCCACGTACGTGATGGTCGCGATGAGCCGGCCGTCGCGCAAGGCGCAGGAGGCGGCGGTCAAGTACTTCTTCCTCGGCGCGATGGCGACGGGCGTGTTCCTGTACGGCTTTGCGCTGCTCTACGGATCGACCGGCACCATCGTGCTGACCGAGATGCGTGAGGTCTTCGGGTCCCAGGTCGCCGAAGAAGGGGGCATCAACCTGCTGGGCATCATCGGCATGATCCTGTCGCTGCTCGGCGTGGCGTTCAAGATCGCCGCCGCCCCAATGCACTTCTACGTGGCTGATGTCTACGAAGGGGCCGCCTCGGCCGTGAGTGCGTTCCTCGCGTTCGTTCCCAAGGCAGCCGGTTTCCTCGGCATGATCCTGCTGCTCGGCACGATGGGGTGGGCCGGCCACACCGGGGAGGGGTCGACCGGTCTGCCCATGCCGATCGTGACGACCCTCTGGATGATCGCGGCGATCACGATGACGCTCGGCAACGTCGGCGCGCTCCTGCAGAAGTCCGTCAAGCGCATGCTCGCCTATTCCTCCGTCGCCCACTCGGGGTACATGGTCATCGGTCTCATCGCCGGACCCGGGCTCGGGATCAATGGCGTGCTCTTCTACCTCACCGCCTACGGCATCATGAACACCGCCGCCTTTGCGGTTCTGGCCGGTCTGGAACGGAAGAAATCCGAGATTGAAACTGTCGATGATCTCGCCGGACTGCGCTTCAAGCACCCGTCGATGGCGGTCGTGATGGCGATCTCCGCGGCGTCACTGCTCGGCGTGCCGCCGCTGCTCGGGTTCATGGGCAAGGTGTACATCTTCCTCGCCGGCGTGGAGGCCGGCCATATACCGCTGGTGCTGATCCTCGTGCTGAACAGCGCGATCAGTGCGGGGTACTACCTCTACCTGATCGCCCTGCCGATCCTTTCGCAGCCGAGCCCGCAGGCGGAGACGATCACAACCGGCGAAGCCCGCTGGCCGCGCCTGGCCGGGGTCATCGGGGCCGTGCTGATCGTCATCCTGCCGGTCTTCACGAACTACCTCTACGATGCGACCGAGCGTTCCACCGAGGGGTATCTCGATGAGCCGGCGAGTCCGATCGGGGCCGCGGATGACCCTCAGCCCAGTGTCATGCCCAATGACATGCCCCAGGTCGAGCCCCGAGTCGAGCCGGATCAAGTCCTCGCCGCGCGCGAGTGATGGTCGTACGCCATTCGGGACGGCGCGGAATCGGGGCGGCGCAGAATCGATCAATCAAGCAGAGACCGGACACACGCCGCCGCCTCGGCGAGCCGTGGCTCGCCTTCGGCGAGGGCAAGGGCCCGCTGGATCTTCTCGCGGATCTTGCGCCGCGCTTCGTCACTGGCCGCATCACAGTAGTTGTCGTAGACGTCGGCAAGCTTGATCAAACGGGCCTCCCACGGCCCTTCCGCGAGCTGGCGATCGTAGGCCTCTTCGCGTGCACTTTCCGGCAGGCGCATGTCCTTGCTCATGCGCGCGACGAGTTCGGCCACGCGCGGGCCGAACTGCTCTTCGATTTCGTCATAATCCGCGCCGGTGTCTTCGATCAGATCGTGAAGCAGCGCCGCGGTGACGAGCTCTTCATCACGGCAGCCGAAACGGAGTATCAACGTCAGGGCGACCCGGGTGGTGTGCGCGCTGTAGGGGGTAGCGCCGTCTTTTCGGTACTGGTTCTCATGGCCGCGAGCGGCTTTCGAAGCGGCGGCCTGCCATGGTGGGGGCGACGGTGGGGAAGAGCTGCTCATGCGGGCATCCTACAAACTCATCGCGGGATGCGGCCGGGGGGCACTTCCTCGTCTTCGGCTTCGGGTTCCGGCTCCACGCGTCGATCGGGTCGCCCTTCTCCGGGAGAGCGCGGTGGAGCGGGGATCAGCCACGCCCGCCGGATGGTCGGCGGATCGACGGGCCGACCGCGTCGGGGGTCGTCGAGCGGAACGTCCGCCAGCGCGAGAATGGTGTCCCGGCCCTCCACCACTTCCGCGAAGGTTGTGTACTGGCCGTCCAGCCGGGCCGTGCCGGCGCGGGAGAGGGCGATATAGAACTGGCTTCCCGCCGAGTCGGTAAACTCGCCGCGGGCCATGCCGAGCACGCCGAAGTCATGTTCCAGTGCGCTCGGTTCAAGCGGCAGCCAGTACCCCGGGCCGCCTTCACCGGTTCCGGAGGGATCGCCGCCCTGCACGACGAACGGATCGCCGGCGGCCGTCAGCGGAACGATGCGGTGGAACGTCAGTCCATCGTAAAAACCCCGGTCAATGAGTTCGCGAAAGTTCCAGACGGTGTTTGGTGCCTGATCCGCGCGCAGGGAGATCCGCAGGTCCCCCATGGAGGTTTCCAGGCGAACGTCCTGATCGAGAAAGACCCGAAAACCGCTGAACGTGCGGATGATCTTACCCCGGTCGCTTTCCTCCTCTTCCTCATCCGGGTCGTCATACTCATCACGCCATCGGGCGACGCGTTGATAGATCGTGCCGTCCGGCCGGGTGTCCGGTTCCAGAACCGGGATGAGCCGGCTGAGCAGCGGCTGGATGACCAGGGCCGGGCCGCTCGGGTCGCCGAACTCGATGAACTGCAGATACACCGGCCGGCGCAATTCATCCAGGTCGCGGTAGATCGACCGCAGATCGATCGTGCCGCGCTCGATCTCCCGGGGGGGGCGGACCTCTTCCCCGTCGGCGTCAAGCAGCACGACCACGAGCTGGTCCAGCGCCCGTCGCGGAGAGACCTCGATCAGGAGCGGCTGATCGGCCGCGACGAACGTGCGCACCGGATGCAGCGGGGTTTCGCTCGACCGGGCTTCGGCGTCGAGAAACGTTGCCGTCAGAACGGCAATCAGGCAGGAGCTCATGTGCAACAGCATGATGGAGAAAAGATTCGATCGCATGGATCAAAAGGTTCCGCTTTGCGCCGGGGAGCCGTATGCTACTGGCCAATGACGGATCCGGCGAGAATCGCACGACTGCTCCTGGAATCGGCCAGCACGATTGCGCGGGCCAGTCACGCCCGCTCGATCATCGTCGCGGTCGATGCCCTTCCCGAGATGGACGCCGTTCCACTCGGCACGGTCCTGGTGACCCGGGATGAGGCCGACGACCAGCGGGCCCGGAAGATGATGAACGAAGAGAACCGCATGATTCGCGTGCCGGCGGTTGAACTCGACCGGATGGGGCAGGTCAAGCTCGCCGCGATCATGGCCGTCTCCACCCGAATGATCAGCCTGAGCGACACGACCGTCTTTCTGACCGGGCCGTACCGCGCGATCATCGACTCGATGGTGGTCATGTCGCTGGGGGCGGAGTACGAACTGTTTGACACCACCGAGCAGCCGGAGATCGATGAACACATCAAACGGGCGGTTTTTCACCGCGTGCTGAGCCTGGCGCTGCACCTGGGTCAGCACGGCCGGGAGGGGCGCAAGATCGGTACCCTGATTGTCGTCGGCGATGCCCGGCACGTGATCGAGCAGTCCGAGCAGATGATCCTCAATCCGTTCAAGGGCTACGACGAATCATCACGCAACATCCTCGACGAGCGCATGACCGAAACCGTGCGCGAGTTCAGCACGCTGGACGGGGCGTTCATCATCCGTGGAAACGGCGTGATTGAAACCGTCGGCGCGCGAATCAAGGCTGGATTGAGCGAAGGACTTCCCTCCGGTCTGGGCTCGCGGCATGCCGCGGCGGCGGGGATTACCGCCAACACCAGGTCGATCGCCGTCACCGTCAGTGAATCGGACGGTACGGTGCGCGTCTGGCGGGCGGGAAAGATGGTCGCCAGCTTCGAGCCGAGCCGGCGGTAGGGGCGCGACCGGCGGCGATACAATGACGGTATGGCCAAAGTCACGCGAGCCCAACTGAAGATCGGGATGGAAGTTCACATGCAGCTCGCCACGCGGCGAAAGATGTTTGCCCGCGTGGCCAACGGAGCCCATCCGGATCACTACGAGTCCGAGCCGAATTCGTTGATCGATCCGATCGTCGCGGCCCTGCCCGGAACGCTTCCGGTGATGAACCGCCGCGCGGTCGAAATGTCGATCATGGTCGGGCTGGCCCTCAACTGCCGCATTCCGGGTGAGTCGGAGTGGGACCGCAAGAACTACTTTTACCCCGACCTGCCGAAGGGTTACCAGATCAGCCAGTATGCCGATCCGCTCTGCGCGGATGGGCTGGTGGAGGTCTCACGCGAAGACGGCTCGAGCTTCCAGGTGGGGATCATTCGCGCACATCTTGAAGAGGATGCGGGCAAGCTCGGGCACGAACTGCCGGGCGGACACGCTTATGACGGCTCCCTCGTGGACCTCAACCGGGCGGGGACGCCGCTGCTGGAAATCGTTACCCAGCCCGATCTGACGAGTGCGGAGGATGCGGTCGCCTTCGCGCGGGAGGTCCGCAACATCGGACGCTTTCTCAACGTGACCGAAGGCGACATGCAGCGGGGACACATCCGTTTCGAGCCGAACATCAATCTCATCGTCGAGACCGACGATGGCCGATCGTTTGCCACGCCGGTCGTTGAAATCAAGAACCTCAACTCCTTCCGCTCGTTGCGAGATGCCATCGTGCATGAGTCAACCCGTCAGATTGACGAGTGGAAACGGACCGGCGAGACGCACGGTGAGGGCATGAAGACGACGCGCGGCTGGGATCAGCAGCGGGAGCGCACGTTCCTGCAGCGGGGCAAGGAAGATGCGCACGACTACCGGTACTTTCCTGACCCCGATCTGCCCCGGGTCTTCGTGGATGAGTCGTGGCTGAAGGAGATCACGGCGCAGGTGCCGAGGCTCCCCGCCGACCGCCGCGCGGTGTACACCGAACAGTTCGAACTTTCCGTTCGGGAGGCGTGGGCTCTGACCGCGGAGCGCGAGGTGTGCGAGTTCTTCGAGCGCGTGCTGGATGCGGGCGAGTCCTGTCCGTCTCTGGCGGGTCATCAGCCGCACCTCGCGCGGCAGGCCGCCAAGTGGGTTCTCAATGCCGGGGCGCGGGTGGCCAATGAGCGCGAGTGCGAAGTGAACGAACTGGGGATCACGCCGGAGCAACTGGCCCGGCTGATCGAGATGCGCGAGCAGAACGAGATCGGCTCCAGCGCCGCCGAGACACTCTTCGAGATGATGTGCAATCCCCGGATCGATGGCGTGCCCCGCGCGATCGCGGAACGCGAGGGTCTGCTGCAGGTGCGCGATGATGCGCAGCTTGATGCGTGGGTCGAAGCGGCAATCGTTGCCGAAGCGTCCAGCGCCGAAGACTTCGCCCGGGGCAAGGATGCGGCGGCGGGGCGGCTGATCGGTGCCGTCATGCGCGAAAGCGGGGGGAAGGCCGATGCGAAGGCGGCGCGGGAGGCGATCAGGAAGAGACTGCGCGCCTGACCGAACCATTCGGCGCGGAGGGGCGCTGAGGCGACAGCTGCGTCGGGGCCCCCCTGATTCATTCCAGCCCCGGCGGCGGTCGCAGGCGTACGGCGACTCCGGCGCTCACCGACGCCACCACGCAATACCCCGCGAACCCGAGCGCGATCGCACTCATGGATACGTGAACGTCAATCAGGGCTCCGAGCAGGAACGGCGAGAGCGACGTCGAGACCACCATGAACGACGTCGTCAGGGCCCGGATGCTGCCCAGGTGTTCGACGCCGTAGAGTTCCGCCCATGTGGCGCCGAACAGCGGCCCCACCGAACCGACGGTCAGGCCGATGAAGAGAAAGAAGAGCGGAATGGCAATCGGATGACTGATGAGGCCGATCGTCAACATGCCGAGCAGGAACGGAATCAGAAAGAAGGGAAGCAGTCGCACCGCCCCGATTCGATCAATCAGGACGCCCGTGGCCAGGCCCATCGGCACCTGTGACGCGGCAAAGAGCATGAATCCGGCAGCAAATGCTTCGACTTCCCAGCCGCGCTCCTCCACGAGCTGGTGATGATGAAAGAACACGCCCGTGGCCATGAACGCCGGGCCGAGAATGGCCGGCAGCAGCAGAAAGAAACGGCTGTCGCGCAGAACTTCACGCCGCCGCCACTGACGTGCTGCGGGAACCGGTGTTGACTGATCTGATGATTCGCGATCCGACTGGCGCGCCCGATGGAGCGCCGCTTCGTACGCGCGCACCCGTTCAGTATGTCCTCGCAGCAGGCTCAGGACGAGCGGCATCATGAACAGCGCAATCACGCCCGTGATGATGAGCCAGCTCTCGCGCCATCCGACGGTGGCGATGAGCAGCACGCCGAGAAGGGGAAAGATCGCTTCCCCTCCCGGGTAGCCCAGGGAGGCGATGCTGATGGACTTGCCGCGGTGCGCGTCGAAGTACCGGGCCATGCTGGTGATGGCGATGTGGCCGAACATCCCCTGGCCGCACAGGCGCAGCAGGTAAAGGCCGACCGGAAGCACCAGCAGTGTCGGCGACCAGCTCATGAGCAGCGCCCCGACCGCCATGCCGGTCATGGTGATGAGCGAGATGGCGCGCAGATCGATCCGGTCGACGAGGCTGCCGACCCAGATGATCGAGAGGCCGCTGGCGAGGGTGGCCACGGAGTAGATCAGACCGAACTCGCCGTGGCTGAGATTGAAGTCGGCGCGGATTTCGGCGTTGAACAGCGCGATGAAGTACGTCTGGCCGAAGCTGGAAAAGAGCGTCAGCGCGAAGCCGAACGTGAGCAGACGTGGTTGTTCAAGAAGAAAGCGAAGATACGCGCGAAGGGGCAGGGGCATGGGCGTGGTAGCGTAGCGGTCACCCCGCCCGGTGACGACAGGACGGTGACCGGTTCAAATGACCGGCTCCGGCGGTGCCGGACCGTTTGCCGAGAATCATGGCCGATCGGCCTGGCCGGACGCGTCCGGCCGGTGCATCCGCGTCAGGGTCGGATCGACATCGACCGGTCCGGTGTGCGGTCGGGGCCGTACGTTCTGGAAACGAACGGATCCGTCGAGGAAGAGAATGTTGCCGACGCCTTCCCGTCGATGCCAGTCGGCATCCCGTCCGGTCGACTCCGCGACTTCGTGCCAGATCGCATCGCCCATCAGCAACAGGCGGGAGGGGCTGGTCGCCACTTCGTGCAGGTGGACGCCGCGCGGCTGGGAGTCAAGACGCGCCAGACGTGCATCGAAGAGCATCGCGTTGGCGCGGTAGCTGGTTCCGAAGGCGCGGCAGGCGGTGCGTCCCGCGGTTCCGGTTCCGGCGGTCGGACCGATGATGCCGCGATCCGCGGGGCAGCAGAACAGGTGCGCTGCCTCGTCGTCCAGACTCCACTGTCTCAGCCAGCGGCTGAGCGGTCGCTCGGGGTCGAGGAAAACATTCTCGTTGATGGCGGAATGCCGCACGCCGCCATAGAGCCACGATCCCGCGCCGGGCAGATCGGGAAATTTCTGCCCGTGGTCTTCGAGATATTCGTGCCAGATCTGCCCGAGGTTCGCGAGGTTGCTTGCGCAGCGTTCCCGCTGGTTGGCGACGCGGGCGCCGTGCAGGGCCGGAATGAGCAGCATCAGAAGAATGGCGGTCAGCAGACCGGCAATCATGACTTCGAGCAGTGTAAAGCCGGAATGGGGGCGGGCGGAAACCATGACTGCAGGAGTATACGGGCTTCACGAGGTCATGGATCCGCGGAACCGGTTGTTCGGGTAGCGCGGGGAATGGGTCCGTCTCGGTGCCCAGGGCCCTTCAGGGACCGGGCGCACCGGTTCTCGAGACCCAATGCGCTGCCGTCCGGTCGTGTCCCGCGCCGGGCTCCGCGCGGTGCCAGGCCCGGTACACTTCGGCGATCAGCCCCGCGGCATCGGCGCACCCGGGGTTATCCGGCAGGAGGTTCGCCCGGCACTGCGCGTAGGCGGCCTGCGCGGTCTCGGCCGCCTCTTCGTACCGCTTCAAGCCGATCAGTACGCGGGCAAGTTGGTTTCTGGCTTCGGCCCGACGGGGATCGCCCGGCGGAGTCCCGGCCTCGATGGCCGCGTCCGCTTCGAGTGCGCTCTGGTGCGCTTCCTCGAACCGGCCGAGCGTCATCAGGGTAT